>NZ_JBNKSF010000031.1:0-54657 GCF_050297175.1 Gynuella sp.
AGATGGTTATGCCAGGCGACAACATCAAAATGGTTGTAACGCTTATTGCTCCGATTGCGATGGATGATGGTTTGCGTTTCGCGATTCGCGAAGGTGGCCGTACAGTTGGTGCCGGCGTGGTTGCTAAAGTCATCGAGTAAACGAATGTTTGCTTTATAAGGAAAAGGCTCCAGTAGGAGCCTTTTTTTTGCGTGGCATTTAGAGGTGGTGTTTTTTATTTCTCAATGGCGTTTGTGTTGTTGACAGTCGTGTGGGTGGTAAATATAATTCGCGTCCCCTAATTTCAGGGGAAATTCTAACTGCTGTTTAACAATTTTGGAGTTTTGGTCACATGCAGAACCAAAAGATCAGAATTCGCTTGAAAGCGTTCGATCATCGACTGATTGATGCATCCACTATGGAAATCGTCGAGACCGCCAAGCGAACTGGTGCTCAAGTACGCGGGCCAATCCCGTTGCCTACTCGTAAAGAGCGCTACACAGTCCTAATCTCTCCGCACGTGAATAAAGATGCGCGTGACCAATACGAGATTCGCACTCATAAACGTATGCTTGACATTGTTGAGCCAACAGAAAAAACAGTTGATGCGTTGATGAAGCTGGATCTCGCTGCCGGAGTGGATGTTCAGATTAGTCTGGGCTAAACCCCCGGTAGATCTGAAATTCTCTGTGTAACAGTCCATAGCATGGGCGGCCATAGCGGGTATTAGCCCCGTACATAAGAGGTTGAAAAAAATGTCTTTAGGTATTATCGGCTGGAAAGCGGGTATGACGCGCATATTTGATGAAGCGGGTGCGTCTATTCCTGTCACAGTCCTTGAAGTTTCCCCTAACCGGGTTTCTCAGTTAAAAACAGTTGATACGGATGGTTATGTTGCCGTGCAGGTGACTGCAGGTAATAAGAAATCCAGTAAAGTGACCAAGGCTCAAGCTGGTCATTTTGCTAAAGCTAACGTTGAAGCTGGTCTGGTTGTTAATGAGTTTCGTCTCAATGGCGAAGTTGAATATAAGCTGGGTGACGAAATTAGTATTGCTATTTTCGAAGCTGGTCAAAAAGTTGATGTTACTGGTCAGTCCAAGGGTAAAGGTTTCCAAGGCGCAGTAAAGCGTCATAATTTCCGTACTCAAGATGCCACTCACGGTAACTCCCTGTCCCACCGCGCTCCAGGTTCTATCGGTCAATGTCAGACTCCAGGTCGAGTTTGGAAAGGTAAGAAAATGGCCGGCCATATGGGAGCAGCAAAAGTAACTACCCAAAGTCTGGAAGTTGTGCGCGTGGATTTAGAGCGCAATCTGCTTCTTATCAAGGGTGCTATTCCCGGTGCGACTGGTGGTCAGGTTGTTGTTAAGCCAGCGGTGAAGGGGTAACAAATGAATATAAACACTATTGGAGGCCAGTCTCTGGAGGTTTCAGAGACAACTTTTGGCAAAGAATTCAATGAGTCTCTGGTTCATCAGGTTGTTACTGCTTATTTGGCAGGAGCAAGACAGGGTACCAAAGCTCAGAAAACCAGAAGCCAAGTGTCTGGTGGCGGTAAAAAACCTTTCCGTCAGAAAGGTACTGGCCGAGCTCGTGCAGGTACGATTCGTAGCCCTATATGGAGAGGCGGCGGTAAAAACTTCGCTGCGACTCCGCGGAATTTTGAGCAAAAAGTTAACCGTAAAATGTATCGCGGTGCTTTGCGTTCCATTTTTAGCGAGCTGTTACGTCAGGAACGGCTAATTGTTGTAGACAACATTAGTATTGATGCTCCGAAAACCAAGCAGTTCGTAGCCAAAATGAAAGAGCTGAATGTTTCTGACGCTCTGTTTGTTTCAGCAGAAGTAGATGAAAACCTGTTTTTGTCTGCGCGTAATGTTCCGCATGTTGATGTTCTGGACGTTGATGCAATTAATCCAGTGAGTCTGGTGGCGTTTGAAAAAGTTGTTATCACCGTTCCTGCTTTGAAAAAGGTTGAGGAGGTGCTGGCATGAACGAAGAACGTATGCTGAAAATTCTTAAGGGGCCACACATCTCCGAGAAAGCAACTGTTGTTGCAGATGGAAATGGTCAGTATGTATTTCGAGTGGTTAAAGATGCGACCAAGCCAGAAATCAAGCAGGCTGTAGAAAAGCTGTTTGATGTTTCTGTTGTATCTGTTCGTACGCTGAACCAGAAAGGCAAGGTTAAACGTACTGCTCGTGGTGTTGGTAAGCGTAGCGATATCAAAAAAGCTTATGTACGTTTGGCAGATGGTCAGGAAATCGATTTCCTGGGCGCTGAATAACAAAGGGGCTTGGAATAATGGCAATTGTTAAAACTAAACCAACCTCAGCGGGCCGCCGCCATCTGGTGAAGGTTGTAAATAAAGAGCTGCATAAAGGCGCTCCATACGCTCCATTGCTTGAGAAAAACTCAAAGAATGGTGGGCGTAATAATTATGGGCGAATTACTGTTCGTCACCAAGGTGGCGGACACAAGCATCATTATCGCCGCATCGATTTTAAGCGTAATAAAGATGGTATACCTGCGAAAATTGAACGCTTGGAATATGATCCAAACCGTTCTGCGAATATTGCGCTGGTTTTATATGCGGATGGTGAGCGCCGTTACATTCTGGCTCCTAAAGGTGTATCGGCAGGGGATGTTATCGAGAGTGGTGAGCATACTCCGGTGAAAACCGGTAATACCATGCCTCTTCGCAGTATTCCTTTGGGTTCCGTTGTACATAACGTTGAAATGAAGCCAGGTAAAGGTGGCCAAATGGCCCGGTCTGCTGGAACGTCTGTTCAGTTGGTGGCCCGAGAAGGTGCTCATGCAACCATTCGTTTACGGTCTGGCGAAATGAGAAAAGTGCCGGCAGATTGTCGTGCAACTTTGGGTGAAGTTAGTAATTCTGAGCATAGTCTGCGTCAATTGGGCAAAGCTGGAGCCAAGCGTTGGCGCGGTGTTCGTCCGACTGTTCGCGGTGTAGCGATGAACCCTGTGGATCACCCACATGGTGGTGGTGAAGGCCGTACTTCCGGTGGTCGTCACCCAGTCACTCCTTGGGGCGTTCCAACCAAGGGTTATAAAACTCGCACGAATAAGCGTACCGATAAGATGATCGTACGCCGTCGTACTAAGAAGTAATAAGGGGAAATAGGCCGTGCCACGTTCACTGAAGAAAGGTCCTTTCGTAGACCTGCATCTGATGAAAAAGGTAGAGGCTGCAGTAGAAGCAAAAGACAAAAGACCTATCAAGACCTGGTCTCGTCGTAGCACCATCTTCCCAGAATTTGTTGGGTTGACTATTGCAGTCCATAATGGTCGTCAACATGTCCCTGTGCACATTACAGAAGACATGGTCGGTCACAAATTGGGTGAATTCGCTTTGACTCGTACTTATAAGGGTCATGGCGCAGACAAAAAAGCCAAGCGCTAAGGGGAGAATGATGGAAGTACAAGCAGTTCTGCGTGGTGCTCGTCTTTCTGCTCAGAAAGGTCGCCTGGTTGCAGATCAAATTAGAGGAAAATCAGTTTCAGAAGCACTGGACGTGTTGGCTTTCAGTCCCAAGAAAGGTGCTCTACTGGTTAAGAAAGTGCTGGAAAGTGCGATCGCAAACGCGGAACACAACGAAGGTGCAGATGTTGATGAGCTAAAAGTATCAACAGTTTTTGTGGATGAAGGCTTGACTATGAAGCGCATTCGTCCTCGTGCCAAAGGGCGTGCAGACCGTATTTTTAAGCGTACGTGTCATATCACGGTCAAGGTTTCTGATTAAGAGGGGAATGTCAGATGGGTCAGAAAGTTCATCCTACCGGCATTCGATTAGGAGTTACCAAGGACCATACGTCCATTTGGTACGCAGATTCTAAGTCGTATGCCACAAAGCTATTGAACGATATCGAGGTTAGAGAATACCTCGAGAAGAAGCTTGAGAAAGCTTCCGTGAGTAAGATTGTTATCGAACGTCCTGCTCAAAACGCCAAAATTACAATTCATACGGCTCGTCCAGGAATCGTAATTGGTAAAAAAGGTGAAGATGTTGAAGTACTGCGTCAGGAACTGTCCAAAAAGATGGGTATCCCTGTGCATATCAATATCGAAGAAATCCGTAAACCGGATCTTGATGCCAGATTGGTTGCTCAAAGTATTGCTGGTCAGCTGGAGCGTCGGGTCATGTTTCGTCGTGCGATGAAACGTGCCATGCAAAATGCTATGCGCGGTGGTGCCAAAGGTATCAAAGTCATGGTTAGTGGTCGTTTAGGCGGTGCGGAAATTGCGCGTAGCGAGTCATATCGAGAAGGTCGTGTACCTTTGCACACGTTGCGAGCAGATATCGATTATTCGACTTATGAGGCGCACACTACATACGGTGTGTTGGGTGTTAAAGTCTGGATCTTCAAAGGTGAAGTATTGGGTGGTATCGAAGAAGTTCGTGCCAAAGCCAAAGCTGCGCCTAAGAAGAAAGGCTCTCGATAAGGAGAACTAATCGATGTTAATGCCTAAGCGTACCAAATTTAGAAAGGTACAAAAGGGTCGTAATCGTGGCTTAGCTTTGCGTGGTAGCAAAGTAAGCTTCGGTGAATACGCTCTTAAAGCTACAGATCGTGGACGTATTACTTCCCGTCAGATTGAAGCAGCTCGTCGAGCCATGACCCGTCATATTAAGCGTGGTGGGAAAATCTGGATTCGCGTGTTTCCTGACAAACCAATTACCGAAAAGCCCTTGGAAGTTCGTCAAGGTAAAGGTAAGGGTAATGTTGAATACTGGGTATGCCAGATTCAGCCAGGAAAGGTTCTGTATGAGGTTGAAGGTGTATCTGAGACTTTAGCTCGCGAAGCATTTGCGCTAGCGGCGGCTAAACTTCCAGTAGCCACCACTTTTGTAAAACGGACGGTAATGTAATGAAAACTAGTGAAATTCGTGAAAAAACAGTAGTTGAGTTACAAGCTCAGCTGCATACGTTGCTTCGCGACCAGTTTAAACTCCGTATGCAAAAGGCTACTGGTCAGCTGCAACAGACCCACTTGTTGGGACAGGTGCGTCGCAATATTGCGCGTGTTAAAACCGTAATTACAGAAAAACAGGGTGGTTAATATGTCAGAGAGTAATGCCCGTACTGTTAGCGGACAAGTCGTCAGCAACAAGGGTGATAAGACTATTACTGTTCTGGTTGAACGTAAGGTTAAGCACCCGATCTATGGCAAGTTCGTCAAGCGCAGCACGAAGTTGCACGCGCATGACGAAAATAACGAGTGCCGGATTGGTGATACCGTTACCATTAAAGAGTCGCGTCCAATTTCCAAGACGAAAACTTGGAACCTGGTCAGCATTGACGAGCGCGCCGCTGGCGTTTAAAGCCAGCGCAGTTGGCGAAGAGCGGTTTGGAGAAAAGAAATGATTCAAACACAAACGATTTTGGATGTAGCCGACAACAGTGGCGCAAAGCGTGTTCAGTGCATTAAAGTGCTGGGTGGTTCTCACCGCCGTTATGCGAGTGTTGGCGATCTAATAAAAGTTTCCGTTAAAGAAGCAATTCCCCGCGGAAAGGTTAAAAAAGGTCAGGTAATGAACGCGGTAGTTGTTCGTACCAGAAAGGGAGTACGTCGTCCAGACGGGTCACTTATTAAATTCGATACCAATTCAGCTGTGCTGTTGAACAATCAGCATGCTCCGATTGGTACTCGTATCTTTGGCCCAGTTACACGTGAACTGCGTACAGAAAAATTTATGAAAATCATTTCCCTGGCACCGGAAGTGCTATAAGCACTAGACGGTTGTAGGAACTGAGGTAGAGAATGCGAAAGCTAAAGCAAGGTGATCAAGTTGTCGTTATTGCCGGTCGTGATAAAGGCACTAAAGGCAAGATCCAAAAAGTGATCAAGGCTGATCGGAAAGATGATAAGTTCATAGTGACTGGTGTGAATATGGTTAAAAAACACCAGAAACCTAATCCAATGACTAATCAGCCTGGTGGTATCGTTGAAAAAGAGGCGCCTATTTCCGCTTCTAACGTTGCTATTTATAACCCAGAGACCGAGAAAGGTGACCGTGTCGGATTCCGCGTGGAAGACGGCAAAAAGGTGCGTTTCTTTAAGTCAAACGGTAAAACCATTTCTTAAGGAGCCGGACAATGTCTCGTTTAAAAGAGCTTTATAAGTCTGAAGTGTTGCCGGCTCTGCTTGAAGAGTTTGGTTATCAGTCAGTTATGGAAGTGCCACGTATTACTAAAATTACCCTGAATATGGGTGTTGGTGAAGGTGCTTCTGATAAGAAGGCAATCGAAAGCGCTGTTGAAGATATGCAAGCAATCGCGGGTCAAAAGGCCGTGGTTACTAAAGCACGTAAGTCAGTAGCGGGTTTCAAAATTCGTGAAGGGTGGCCAATTGGTTGCAAAGTAACTCTGCGTAATCAACGTATGTGGGACTTTCTTGATCGTTTGGTAGATGTTGCTCTGCCACGGGTTCGCGATTTTCGCGGTATCAGCCCGAAATCGTTTGATGGTCGTGGTAACTATTCCATGGGTGTTCGCGAACAGATTATCTTCCCTGAAATCGAATACGATAAGGTTGATAAACTGAGAGGCATGGATATCACAATCACTACCACTGCTAAATCCAACGAAGAAGGTCGTGCTTTGCTCAAGGCCTTATCTTTCCCCTTTAGAGGTTGAGGTGAATCATGGCTAAGCAAAGTATGAAGGCGCGTGAACTGAAGCGCACAAAGACAGTAGAAAAGTATGCTGAAAAGCGTGCTTCTTTGAAAGCAATCATTCATAATGTGCAGGCTTCAGATGAAGAGCGTTGGGAAGCACAGATGGCATTGCAAAAATTACCACGTGATGCATCTCCCGTTCGTCAACAACGTCGTTGTCAACGCACAGGACGTCCACATGCGGTTTACCGCAAGTTTGGATTGTCTCGAATCATGCTTCGTGAGCACGCTATGAAAGGCGAGGTTCCGGGGCTTAAAAAAGCCAGTTGGTAAGCTTAATGGTCTGGACAGAGGCAATTTAGCCTCTGTTACCGCGTTATGCTGCACAATGGAGAAAGAAAATGAGTATGCAAGATACATTGGCGGATATGTTCACTCGTATCCGTAATGCCCAGCAGGCCGGGCATTCCACTGTAACCATGCCTTCATCAAAAATGAAGGTGGCAGTGGCGAACGTCCTTAAGGACGAAGGCTATGTAGAAAGCGTTGTTGTAGAAGGTGAAGCAAAGCCTGTTATGACAGTTGCTCTTAAGTACTACGAAGGCAAGCCTGTAATTGAACACGTTAAGCGCATTAGTACTCCTGGTTTGCGTCAATACAAAGGTGCTAACGATCTGCCTAAAGTGGCAGGAGGTTTGGGAGTAGCGATCATTTCCACTTCGAAAGGTGTCATGACCGACCGCGCAGCCCGTCAGGCTGGTGTTGGTGGTGAAGTCATCTGTGAAGTTTTCTAAGGAGGTGGATAATGTCACGTGTTGCTAAGTCACCTATTAATATTCCAGCAGGTGTTGAAGTTAAGGTTTCTGGTAATCAGATAACCGTAAAAGGCGCCAAGGGTAACCTTAGTCTGGATGCTAACAGTGCTGTTGAAGTCAAAATTGACGGCTCGGTGGTAAATGTTTTACCCAGAGAAAACAGTAAACAAGCCTGGGCACAGGCCGGTACTGCTCGCTCGTTGATCAATAATATGGTTGTGGGTGTAGCTCAAGGCTTCCAACGTCGGTTGCTTTTGAATGGTGTTGGTTATCGTGCTAAGGCATCAGGAAATTCTTTGAACCTTACTCTCGGCTTTTCGCATCCCGTCGATTATACCGTTCCAGCTGGAATTTCTGTTGAAACTCCCTCTCAGACAGAGATTGTTTTATCTGGTTCAGATAAGCAGTTGGTAGGTCAGGTTGCGGCAGAAATTCGCTCATTCAGACCGCCAGAGCCTTATAAAGGTAAAGGTGTCAGATATGCTGACGAACATGTACGTCGTAAAGAAGCTAAGAAGAAGTAAGGTAGGGCAAAGTCGATGAATAGTAAGAAAGAATCTCGCTTGCGTCGGGCCCGCCGCACACGGTTAAGAATCCGTGAGCAAGGTGCTCACCGTTTGTGTGTGAACCGCAGTTCCCAACACATTTACGCACAAGTAATTTCACCTGAGGGTGGTCGCGTGCTGGCTCAGGCTTCTACGCTTGACAAAGATCTACGCGGTGAAGCCGGCTGTAATGCAGCGGCAGCTGCAAAGGTTGGTTCTCTGATCGCTGAGCGTGCAAAAGCAGCTGGCGTTGAAAAGGTGGCTTTTGACCGCTCTGGTTTCCAATACCACGGCAGGATAAAAGCTTTGGCAGATGCCGCCCGTGAAGGTGGTCTACAGTTCTAAGGGGAAGATTATGTCCAATAATGAACTGCAACAAGCTGGCGGCGAAATGATTGAAAAACTGGTTCAGGTGAACCGGGTCGCCAAAGTTGTAAAAGGTGGTCGTATTTTCGCGTTTACAGCATTGACTGTTGTTGGCGACGGGAATGGCAAAGTTGGTTTTGGCCGAGGTAAAGCGCGTGAAGTGCCTGCTGCTATACAGAAAGCAATGGACGCTGCTCGCCGGAACATGATTAGTGTACAGCTTGAAAATGGCACTATTCAGTACCCGCTTAAAGCCCGTCACGGCGGTTCAAAGGTGTATATGCAGCCAGCTTCTGAAGGTACTGGAGTGATCGCCGGTGGCGCGATGCGTGCAGTGCTTGAAGTTGCTGGAGTCCATAACATTCTGGCTAAGTGCTACGGTTCAACGAACCCAGTAAACGTTGTTCGCGCAACATATAAAGGATTACAGCAAATGCGTTCTCCAGAAGATGTTGCGGCTAAGCGTGGTAAGTCCGTTGAAGATATTGTGGGGTAAGATTAATGGCTAACAATACTATTAAAGTTCAGCTGTTTCGCAGCCCTATTGGAACCCAGCCCAAGCACAAATTATGTGTAAAAGGTTTGGGACTAAGACGAATTGGTCACGTAGTTGAAGTTGAAGATACTCCGTCGGTTAGAGGGATGATCAACAAAGTAAACTACATGGTTAGAGTGGTAGGAGAGTAATCATGTATCTGAATACTCTGAACCCCGGTGAAGGTGCAAAACACTCACCTAAGCGTGTTGGTCGTGGTATCGGTAGCGGCCTGGGTAAAACCGGCGGCCGGGGTCACAAAGGTCAAAAATCAAGATCGGGCGGTAAAGTGAAGCCTGGTTTTGAAGGTGGACAGATGCCTTTGCAGCGTCGTTTGCCGAAGTTTGGCTTTCAATCTCGTATTGCCAAGACGACTACGGAAGTTCGCTTGAATGAACTCGCTAAAGTCGATGCTGATGTTGTTGATATAGCTGCATTGAAGAAAGCAAATATCATCAATAATACAATGGTGAGAGCAAAAGTTATTCTCTCTGGCGAAATCAACAAAGCAGTGACAGTGAAAGGCCTACGGGTTACCAAAGGTGCTAAGGCCGCCATTGAAGCTGCTGGTGGAAAAGTCGAGGACTAAATGGCTAAAGGATCACTACCTTCAGGCATGCAGAGTGGTCTAGGCGAGCTTTGGGCTCGCCTTCGATTCCTGCTGCTGGCAATCCTGGTTTATCGGATCGGTGCTCATATCCCGGTACCAGGTATTAATCCGGATACGCTAGCTGCATTGTTTGAAAGAAATAAAGACACCATATTAAGCATGTTTAACATGTTTTCAGGTGGTGCATTGGTACGTATGAGTATCTTTGCATTGGGTATCATGCCTTATATTTCTGCTTCTATTATTATGCAGTTGTTGACGGTGGTGAGTCCTCAGCTTGAACAATTGAAAAAAGATGGGGAAGCGGGACGTCGGAAGATGTCGCAGTACACCCGCTACGGAACCCTTGTTCTTGCGATTATTCAGTCATTTGCAATTGCGGCAGGGCTGGCAAGTCAAGGCGTAACGTTCGAAACTGGTCCTAGTTTCTACTTTGTAGCTACCGTAACGTTCACTAGCGGAACCATGTTTATGATGTGGTTGGGCGAGCAAATAACCGAGAGAGGAATTGGTAATGGTATTTCCATGCTGATTTTCGCCGGTATTGTTGCAGGATTGCCCACCGCAGTGGGGCAGTCTTTTGAGTCTGCGCGTCAGGGTGAACTAAATATACTGGTGTTATTGGGGATAGCGGCATTTGCAATTGTCGTTGTTGCTTTTGTGATTTTTATCGAGCGTGGCCAGCGTCGCATTACGATTAATTACGCGAAAAGACAACAAGGCAGAAAAGTATTTGCAGCACAAACCAGTCACCTACCGCTAAAAGTTAATATGGCAGGTGTTATACCTCCGATCTTTGCTTCGTCGTTACTGCTGTTTCCAGGTTCTCTGGCCAGCTGGTTTGGTCAAAGTAAAGGCTTGGAGTGGCTTCAGGACATTAATTTGATTTTGGGTCCCGGGCAGCCACTGTATATCCTGTTATTTGCGATTAGCGTTGTATTCTTCTGCTATTTCTATACTGCGGTTACTTTTAACCCTAAAGACGTAGCAGAGAATCTGAAGCGGTCAGGGGCGTTCATTCCGGGTATTCGCCCTGGTGAGCAAACCGCCCGTTATATTGATGGGGTTTCAGCTAGGCTAACGTTCTTCGGAGCACTGTATATTACTGCAGTGTCTTTGATGCCGCAGGCACTGGTATTAGCAGCTAATGTACCGTTCTATTTCGGTGGTACTTCGTTGTTGATCGTTGTTGTAGTGGTAATGGACTTTATGTCGCAGGTGCAATCTCATTTGATGTCTCATCAGTATTCGTCACTGATGAAAAAAGCCAACCTGAAGACAATTGGCCACTAATTGTTAGTGTCCGGTCGTAATTGGAGTTAGTAATGAAAGTACGTGCATCGGTAAAAAAAATCTGCCGAAACTGCAAGATCATCCGTCGTAACGGCTCGGTGCGCGTGATCTGCAGCGAGCCTAAGCATAAACAGCGCCAAGGTTAATAATTTGCTTGATTTCCAAGAAATCAAACATTATTCTTTCGCGCCCTAAAATGATCAGGGTTCAGAGCCGGAGCATTCCGTTCCGGTTTTCGGTGTTTAATAACGGAGTAAGTTGAATGGCCCGTATAGCCGGCGTCAATATTCCTGATAACAAGCACGCTGTGATTTCGCTCACTTATGTGTACGGAATCGGTAAGCCTACCGCTTACGAAATCTGTGCGAAAGTCGGAATAGACCCAACTACCAAGGTAAGAGACCTGTCAGAGGAAACTCTTGACCAGGTGCGCTCAGCGATAACTGAAATCCCTACTGAGGGTGATCTGCGTCGTGAAGTGCAAATGAACATCAAGCGCTTAATGGATATGGGGTGCTATCGCGGTATTCGTCACCGCCGTGGCCTTCCTTTACGTGGGCAGCGTACCAAAACTAATGCTCGTACCCGTAAAGGGCCGCGCAAAGCCATTAAGAAGTAAAAACGAATTATTTGAAGGAAATCGAAGATGGCAAAGCCAGGTTCTTCAAACAAGTCGCGAAAAAAGGTTAAGAAGCAGATAGCCGACGGTGTCGCGCATATCCATGCGTCTTTTAACAATACTATCGTGACAATATCAGACCGCCAAGGCAACGCTCTGAGTTGGGCAACAGCCGGTGGCTCCGGTTTCCGTGGATCCAGAAAAAGTACACCTTATGCAGCCCAGGTGGCCGCTGAGCGGGCAGGTACTGCCGCTCAGGAATACGGCCTCAAAAATCTGGATGTAGAGGTTAAAGGTCCTGGTCCCGGTCGAGAGTCAGCTGTTCGTGCACTCAATGCTTGTGGTTATAAAATTAATAGCATCACTGACGTGACGCCCATCCCGCATAACGGATGTCGCCCACCGAAGAAGCGTCGCGTGTAACAGGAGGCACATGAATGGCACGTTATATTGGTCCAAAGTGTAAACTGTCTCGCCGGGAAGGTACCGACCTATTCCTAAAGAGCGGTGTTCGTGCGCTGGACACCAAATGTAAGGCCGAAAGTGCACCTGGTGTACACGGCGCACGTAGAGGCAGATTGTCCGATTATGGTCTGCAGTTACGTGAGAAGCAGAAAGTTCGTCGTATCTACGGCATTCTAGAAAAGCAGTTCCGTGGTTATTACAAAGAAGCTGCTCGCCGGAAAGGCGCAACTGGTGAAAACCTGTTGCAAATTCTAGAAAGTCGTCTGGATAACGTGGTTTACAGAATGGGCTTTGGTAGCACTCGTGCAGAAGCTCGTCAGCTAGTAAGTCACAAAGCGATTCTGGTTAATGGTCAGACTTTGAATATCCCTTCATATCAAGTGAAAGTAGGCGATGTTATCGCCTTGCGCGAAAGAGCCCAGAAGCAACTTCGTGTCCAAAATGCACTTGAGATTTCATCCGGCCGTGCTGTTGTGGGTTGGGTTGAAGTAGATAGTAAAAAGTTTGAAGGCACATTCAAAGCAGTTCCAGAACGTTCTGATTTGTCTGCCGACATCAACGAAAACCTAATCGTCGAACTTTATTCTAAGTAACCGATTGCTGGGGAGCATATATGCAGCGTTCAGTTAATGACTTTCTGACACCTCGTAACATAGAAGTTGAAGAAATCAGCTCTACACGTGCGAAAATCACTCTTGAACCGTTAGAGCGCGGTTTTGGTCACACGCTGGGTAGTGCTCTTCGTCGGATTTTGCTGTCGTCGATTTCCGGAGCAGCCATTACCGAGGTAGAGGTTGAAGGTGTATTGCATGAGTACAGCACAATAGAAGGTGTTCAAGAGGACGTTTTGGATATCCTTTTGAACCTGAAAGGTGTGGCTGTAAGACTGTTTGAGCGCGATGAAGTTGTTCTCAAGCTAAATAAAAGCGGTGAGGGCGAAGTGACAGCTGGAGATATCCAGTTGGACCATGGTGTTGAGATCGTCAATCCAGCTCATGTAATTTGTCACCTGAGTGGGAATTCTAGTATCAGCATGACATTGAAAGTGACCACCGGTCGCGGATATGTTCCTGCTGAATCTCGTGAATCGGCCGATGACGAGAGCAAGCCAATTGGTAAGCTTCAGTTAGACGCATCTTATAGCCCTGTTATAAGAGTTTCTTACGTAGTTGAGTCAGCCCGGGTAGAGCAGCGTACCGACTTGGACAAATTGGTTATCGATTTGGAATCTAACGGTACGATTGATCCGGAAGAGGCTATCCGCCGCGCAGCAACTATTCTTCAGCAACAGCTTGCAGCTTTTGTTGATTTTGAAAGCGAAGGTGAAGCCGAAGTTAAAGAGGAAGAAGATAAGATCGATCCGATTTTACTTCGTCCGGTTGATGATCTTGAGCTTACAGTCCGTTCTGCGAACTGTCTGAAAGCCGAGAACATTCACTATATCGGTGACCTGATTCAGCGAACAGAGGTTGAGTTGCTTAAAACACCTAACCTCGGTAAGAAATCACTGACAGAAATTAAAGATGTATTGGCTTCTAAAGGTCTTTCTCTTGGAATGGTCCTCGAGAATTGGCCACCGGCAAGCCTCAAGAACGACGACAAAGTGCTGATGTAATCAGCACTCTAGTATCGGAAGGAAATTAACCATGCGTCATCGTAAAAGTGGTCGAAATTTCTCTCGTACCAGCGCACACCGCAAGGCCATGTTTAAAAATATGGCGGCGAGTTTGTTCGAGCACGAAGTAATCAAAACCACTCTGCCTAAAGCGAAAGAACTTCGCAGACATGCAGAGCCTTTAATCACCAAGGCAAAAGTGGATAGCGTTGCTAACCGCCGTTATGCTTTTGATCGTCTTCGTTCAAAAGAAGCAGTTGGCAAACTTTTCACAGACTTGGGTCCTCGTTATAAAGATCGTCCAGGAGGGTATATCCGCATTTTAAAATGTGGTTTCCGTGCTGGCGACAATGCACCGATGGCTTTTGTGGAGTTGGTGGACCGTCCAGAAGTGGACGTTGTCGCTAACGACGAAGCATCCAGCGAAGAGTAATAGAAAACCCCGCCTGTAAGCGGGGTTTTTTTTGTCTATTTTTTCCTGTCTATCTATATTCATTTCCGTTATTCCTGTCTTTGAGTGGCATGGTCCTGGACTGTTTGCATATTTGCACTGAAATATTGCGAAAATGTCATTTGTCGAAGCTGTACAAATTCGGCATGCTTTAGCAAAAAAGGAGCAGAAACCGTGTATTTATCTAGTCGTATCCAAAATATCAAGCCATCTTTTATTAGAGAGATTCTTAAGGTCACTGCTCAACCTGATGCAATTTCATTCGCTGGGGGTTTACCCAACAAAGATTTATTCCCAGTAAATGAACTCAATGCAGCAAGTAGTCTGGTGTTTGCAGATCATGGAGTGGATGCTTTGCAATATGCTGCAACTGAAGGCTACCTTCCATTGAAGCAGTGGATCTCTGATCAATACAAGACAAGAGAGGGGTTGGAGGTCAAGCCAGAACAAATCGTCATTACCAATGGTTCCCAGCAGGCTTTTGATCTGATCGGTAAGGTTTTGTTAAATGAAGGCGATCCATTGGCCATGGAGCAGCCTGGTTATCTGGGTGCGATACAGGCCTTTTCATTTTTCCGTCCGGCATGGCAATGTGTTCGGCTGGACGAGCAGGGGATGAACCTTGACGATATCCGTAAAGCGTTGAGATGTTCTACCCACTTGTTTTACAGCGTTCCAAACTTTCAGAACCCGACCGGTTTATCGCACCCGAATCAAAATCGTGAAGCTGTTGCGGATTTGCTCCGTGATCAAGATTGCTTTTTGATTCAGGATGACCCATATGGTTGGATTCAATTCAGCCAGCAACGCTATCAGAGCTATGCGAGCCTTTTACCGAATCAAACGATATTGCTCGGATCATTTTCAAAAACCGTCGTTCCCGCCTTTCGTTTAGGTTGGGTTGTTGTACCGGAGGCGTTGATAGATCCGTTTCTAATTGCCAAACAGGCCATTGATTTACACACTAATAGCTTTTGTCAGCGTGTGTTGCATGAGTATGTCAGCAGTGAAAGTTTTTTCCCTCATTTGGCCGGTATCATTGATAACTATCAAGCACAGAAACAAGCAATGGTGGATGCGGTTAAGGAAATGATGCCAGAAGGCGTTAGTTGCAGTGATCCCGAAGGTGGTATGTTTATTTGGTTAAAACTGCCCGAAAGCCTCTCTGCCCGGGCGTTATTAGATTATTGCATGGAACGTAAGGTGGTCTTTGTACCTGGCGATACCTTCTATCTTGGTGCTGAGGATGGAAACGAACTCAGGATGAATTATTCTTGTCTATCTGCAGAAAAAATTCGAGAAGGGGTGCAAATTATGGCGGATGGCGTTAATCAGTTGATCTCCAGGTCTCGTTAAGGAGTAGTATTTTTTTTGGTGCGCTCTTTTCTGTCAGTTTAAAAAAAGGGCTGTTTTGGTGCGAGGCTTAAGTCCATCATAGACAGCTCTTATATCTTTGTTCAATTCCATTTCTTACTCACTCCAAGACGTTTTCTGTAACTTACTACGTAGTCGTTTTCGTTATATCCTGAAAATTTTCTCCGCTCCCAAAGCGGGATCTATTGGCTGGCAAATTAATTGCAGAAATAGAGTTATCGGGCTTATTTCCCTGTAATAAGCAACTGAACCACAGACTGTCGTAAGCCGGTTCGTAACTCGCAATTAATAATGAGACGGGATATGAGTATAAATTGGAATGAATACCAGCCAAACCAGTTCTATGATGAGTTAATTCGACAACCAGGAAAACCAAGACCCGCTGGCCGGAAACTGGCTGGTTATTTGTGTAAGCTGACAGAACAGGAACTGACTGAACGACGCAACGCAGCTGAAGTTACTATTCAGCAGATGGGCGTTTCTTTTACGGTATATACCGATGGGCAGAATATCGATCGTTCCTGGCCCTTTGACATTATTCCCCGCGTCATCGATAGCAAACAGTGGCAGAGCACCGAATTGGGGCTGAAACAAAGGCTTAAAGCTCTGAACATGTTCATCAATGACCTTTATCACGATCAAAATATCATCAAGGATGGAATAGTACCCGCACACATCATTAAAGAATCAAAAAACTTTCGTAAGGAATGCATTGGTGTGAGTCCTCCTTACGGTGTTTGGGCTCATATCTGTGGTACCGATCTGGTCAGAGATGAGGATGGTAAGTTTTATGTGCTTGAAGATAACCTGAGGGTGCCATCTGGTGTGTCATATATGCTGGAAAACAGAGCGATCACCAAGCGGGTATTCCCGGAGTTGTTTGAGTCCGTTCGCATTTTGCCAAATAACGCATATCCAGCTGAGTTGCTTAAGATGCTGGGCTCTTTGTCACCTCGTAAGATCAAGCAACCACAGATTGTCGTCCTGACACCAGGTATTTTTAATTCAGCATATTTTGAGCATGCTTTTCTGGCCCAGGAGATGGGGGCTGAATTGGTGGAAGGATCCGACCTGGTGGTCAATGACGACAACATAGTTTATATGAAAACCATTTCAGGACTTGAAAGAGTTGATGTTATTTATCGTCGGATTGATGATTTATTTCTGGATCCCGAAGTTTTTAACAAAGATTCTGTTTTGGGCGTGCCTGGATTGATGCGGGCATGGAAAGCAGGAAAAGTTGCTCTGGCAAATGCGCCGGGAGCAGGTGTGGCGGACGATAAAGTCGTTTATGCCTATGTGCCAAAAATGATTGAATACTATTTGGGGGAGAAAGCCATACTGCCGAATGTTGAGACCTTTCTGTGTGAAGATCCGGAGCAGCGGTCCTATGTTTTGGCAAACCTCGATAAGCTGGTGATTAAGCCGGCTAATGAAAGCGGTGGTTACGGTATGCTGGTAGGCCCTCACAGCACTAAAAAGATGCGCGATACCTTTGCTGAACTGATTGTTGGAAATCCCAGAAACTACATTGCACAGCCGACATTGAAACTGTCTACGGCACCTTCTTTGGTTGAGGGAACGCAACCGAAACCCAGACACCTGGATTTGAGACCATTTATTCTTCAGGGCAAATCAATGTACTGCACCACTGGCGGGTTAACCCGAGTGGCCATGAAAGAAGGTTCTCTGGTGGTCAATTCCTCCCAGGGTGGCGGCAGTAAAGATACCTGGATTGTTGATATGGAGAAACGGTGATGTTGTCGAGAGTTGCAGCACGGGTCTATTGGACCGCACGTTATCTGGAACGGGTTGAAAACACTGCTAGGCTGTTGAGTGTGTTTAACAGTTTGTTGTTGGATTTGCCGAGTGGTATCAATCTGGGTTGGTACAATCTGGTTATCATCAATGGCTCGGAGGAAGGTTTCGAAAGAAGGTATAAAGTGCGTAACGAACGTAATGTCCTGCGCTTTATGATTGCCGATGCCAATAACGCCTCCTCAATTGTGAACATGATACATTGGGTGAAAGAGAATCTCAGAACATCCAGGGATGTGTTGCCCAGTGAGACCTGGGAACTGATCAATGAGCTGAACATGTTTGTTCGGGAGAATATAACGGCTGGCATCAACAAAGGTTCCCGTCATGAATTTCTGGACCACATTGTGCGTGCCTGTCAGCAGATTGTCGGTTTAATGGTAGGGGTCATGAGCCGGGATGCCGGTTGGCATTTTTTGCACTTGGGTCGAAATATTGAACGTGCAGACATGACTACCCGGTTCCTGGATGCCGGTGCTGCGATGATCATGAATGAAGTTGATAGCCCTAACCGGGATCAGATCGTCTGGAATAATGTATTGAGTTCTGCCAGTGCGATTCAGGCCTATCTGCGGGAAACCGGCTCTGAGGTTAGTGGCCCTGAAGTAGTTGAGTTTTTGGTTGAAAACTCCCAATTTCCAAGATCGCTGAAGTACTGTCTGCACCGGGTAAAATCCTGCATTGATGAATTGCCACGTAATAAACAGCTGTCGGCTATGGCTGGCGGTGTTCTAGATGTTAGCTTGAAAACTATTGACTACAACAAGTTGGGTCAGGAACTACGGGACTACCTAAACGATCTGCAGGTTTGTATCTGCGAATTGCATGATGGAATATCCGAGAACTGGTTTGCCGTATAAGTGCGGCTGAGAGAGGAACAATGGCTATCCGAGTTGCTATTCATCATGTAACCGAGTACGAATTTGATCGTTTGGTAAAAGTGTTTCCCCATACTGTGCGTCTTAAACCAGCTGCGCATTCGCGTACTCATATTCACAGTTATTCTTTAAAAATACAGCCTGAAGAGCATTTTATTAATTGGCAACAGGATCCTTTTGGTAACTACCTTGCCCGGTTGGTCTTTCCTGAAAAAATCAAAAAACTACGAATAGACGTTGAAGTCGTAGCTGATATTACCGTTATTAATCCGTTTGATTTTTTTGTTGAAGAATATGCCCGGGTGTTTCCATTTGACTACGACAAACAGTTGCAAAAAGAATTGCTGCCTTATCTGGAAGTCATAGAAAACGGCGACCTCTTGCAACAATGGCTAGCATCCTTTGAGCTGAAACCGGAAGAAAATATCGTCGATTTTCTGGTTCGTATTAATCAGACCTTACAGCAGCAGATCGGCTATGGTGTCAGGCTTGAACCTGGCATTCAAAGCTGTGAGGAAACTCTGACTCTGGCCAAAGGTTCCTGCCGCGATACCGGCTGGTTATTGGTACAGATTTTACGTCACCTTGGGTTGGCTGCCAGATTCACATCGGGCTATCTAGTGCAACTGACGGCAGATCAAAAGTCCCTTGACGGACCATCGGGACCGGACAAGGACTTTACCGATTTGCACGCTTGGTGCGAAGTGTATGTCCCCGGAGCCGGATGGATTGGTCTGGACCCCACTTCCGGACTGTTTGCAGGTGAAGGACATATTCCATTGGCATGTACTCCTGATCCAATGTCTGCAGCGCCAATCACCGGTGCAACGGGTAAATGTGAAGTTAAATTCAATTATGTCAATGAAGTGATCCGAGTGCATGAAGATCCCAGGGTGACCATGCCTTATGGTGATGATCAATGGCAGACCATTCTGGCGCTGGGCAATAAAGTGGATCAGGAATTACGCCAGCAGGATGTACGTTTGACTACTGGAGGCGAGCCGACTTTTGTGTCGATAGATGATATGGAATCGGCACAATGGAATACTGAAGCCCTTGGCGAAGATAAACTGCGACTGGCAAAAGATCTACTGATCCGTTTGAAAGAACACTTCGCCCCCGGAGGACTGTTACATTACGGCCAGGGTAAGTGGTATCCGGGAGAGGAGATTCCACGTTGGTCATTAGGGTGTTTCTGGAGAACGGATGGCGAGCCCTTATGGCGCCAGTCCAAATGGTTGGCCAAAGTCAGCCAGAACTATGATCATAACGTCGCTCATGCACAGCAATTTTCTGAACAGTTAGCCAGCCGCCTGAAACTTGATATCGGCCACGTTATGCCTGCGTATGAGGACTCGCTGTTTTATTTGTGGCAGGAGCAGCGACATCCAATCAACGCCGACCTGACCAAAGCCCGTACCGGCGATTCGCTGGACCGAAAAAGACTGGTTCAATTGCTTGACCGCGGGGTGAACAGTGTTACAGGTTATGTCTTGCCATTGGAGTGGGACTGGTATGCTCGTGGCTGGCGCAGTGGCCCGTGGAAGCTGCGCTCAGACGTACTGACTCTCATTCCCGGTGACTCCCCAATTGGGCTGAGGCTGCCGCTGGATTCGTTGCCAGAGCTTGAACGGGTTGAAGAGCTGGTTCAGCCTGAAGCCGACCCATTTGCATCAAAAGGCCCGCTGCAGCCTGCGGGGCATGCCAATGCTCAGCTTGGCAAACATCCATCCGTCACACGACCGTCGTCTTCTACAGTCAGTAATCAGGATCGGAACGAACAACGGGTATCTGGGGCTGGTTCTGATACTCATACCATTCGAACGGCATTATGTTTTGAAAGCCGTAACGGCAAATTGCATATATTCATGCCACCGGTCAAGTATCTGGAGCACTACGTCAGCCTGATCGAAGCGATCGAGGATACAGCGGTGGCATTGAGCATTCCGGTTGTGTTGGAAGGTTATGAACCGCCCAAAGATGATCGTTTGCGTAAGTTGCTGGTGACACCTGATCCAGGTGTTATAGAGGTTAACATCCAGCCGGCTTCCGGTTGGCAGGAACTGGTAGAGAATACCGAGACTCTGTATGAACTGGCCCGGCAGTGTCGCCTGGGGACTGAAAAATTTATGCTGGATGGCCGTCATTCCGGTACCGGTGGTGGTAATCACGTCACTTTCGGTGGGGCTCGTCCAGCGGACAGTCCGTTTCTGAGGCGGCCGGATCTGCTGATGAGTCTGGTGACATATTGGCAGCATCATCCAGGCTTGTCATACCTGTTTTCAGGTATGTTCATTGGCCCGACTTCGCAATCTCCCAGAGTAGACGAAGGGCGCGATGAAAGCCTGTATGAGTTGGAAATTGCCTTTCAACAGATGCCTGATGGAGAAGTGCAGCAGCCCTGGCTGGTTGACCGGCTGTTTCGTAATCTGCTGGTGGACATAACTGGTAATACCCATCGCTCGGAATTTTGCATCGATAAGTTGTATGCCGCGGGATCAGCCAGTGGGCGTCAGGGACTGCTGGAGTTTCGTGGTTTTGAAATGCCGCCCCATGCCCGCATGTCGTTGGTCCAGATTCTGTTACTACAGTGTTTGATCAGCCGCTTTTGGAAGCAGCCTTACCGGCATAATCTGGTGCGCTGGGGCACGGAGTTGCACGATAAATTCATGCTGCCCCACTATGTCTGGTCTGACATTCGTGATGTCGTCAGGGACCTCAACGACCATGGCTATCCATTCGACCTGCAATGGCTGGCGCCCTTTGAAGAGTTTCGGTTCCCCCATTACGGCAGAACCCAGATCGACGATATTGAGCTGGAACTGCGCTGGGCGATTGAGCCCTGGCATGTTCTTGGCGAGGAGGTGAGCAGTTTTGGTACGGCCCGCTATGTGGACTCATCGGTTGAGCGTTTGCAGGTCAAGCTCCGGGGGCTGGTACCTGGCCGTTATGTATTAGCCTGTAACGGCCGTAAAGTGAATCTGAACCCCACAGATACCAAAGGTGAGTTTGTGGCCGGAGTGCGTTACCGGGCCTGGCAGCCGCCTTCAGCTTTGCATCCCACCATTGGCGTTCATACACCGCTGGTATTCGATCTGATTGATACCTGGAATGGCAAGAGCATTGGTGGTTGTAGTTATTATGTTTCCCACCCAGGAGGACGAAACTATCAGACCTATCCAGTCAATGCCTTTGAGGCAGAAGCGCGGCGGGTCAATCGCTATTTCAGTGGCCAGCATACACCTGGCAAACTTAGCCCCACTCCGGCTGGCAAAGTGTTGCGCGAGTTTTTTGAACATAAGCATCCGCCACAACCGATGACGCCTCCACAGGAGCATCCGGATATTGAATATCCGCATACATTGGACTTACGCAAACGACCTCGCTGACAACAGTGCACGGAAGTACGGTGGTAAGTTGGCGGTCGATGATCTGTTTCGCTATGCTTGCCGCCCATTTCTCAATGAAAACGCTACACTGATGACAAATGGCCAGGATTTAAGGTTGAAAGCTGAATGCAACAGCAGATGCAAGATATGATGGCAGCGACGGGGTATCCAAAGCCCGGCGATGGTCGGGATGAAGTTTATGACTCCGAGGGTCAGGTACGCCCACACTGGAAATATCTGCTCGAAAGTATGGAATCCCTGGGCCCGGAAGCCATGCGGGAACGGCAAAAAAAGGTTTCGCGGATTCTGCGCGATGACGGTGCCACCTACAAAATTTATCAGCAGCCGGAAGCCAGTCAGGTTTGGCAGCTCAACCCCGTACCTTTATTGATCGACAGTGAGGAATGGGCATTTATCGAAAGTGGCATGCTGGAACGTTCAGAGTTATACAACCTGATTCTGGAAGATGTATACGGTCCGCAAACCCTGATCAAGCATAACGTCATTCCCCCTGAACTGGTATTTTCCAGTTCAGGGTTTTTACGCAGTTGCCATCAGTTGAAAATCCCCGGCTCCCATCAACTGATCATCCATGCCATTGACTTGATCCGTAATCCCAGCGGTCAGCTGACGGTGATTTCCGATCGTTGTCAGGCACCGTCCGGTGCAGGTTATGCACTGGAAAACCGGACTGTCATGACCCGTGTGTTTCCAAGTTTGTTTCGCGACAGCCATGTTCATCGGCTGGCTTATTTTTTTACCCAGCTGCGGTTAAAACTGAATGATCTGAATCCTAACGGTGGGTTGCCGAGAGTTGTGATTCTTACACCCGGTGCCCTCAATGAAACCTACTTCGAGCACGTGTACCTGTCCAATTATCTCGGCTTTCCTCTGGTGCAGGGAAATGACCTGACAGTACGCGGTGGTTATGTCTGGATGAAATCCCTGGATGGTTTGAAACGGGTTGATGTGATCCTGCGCCGGGTAGATGACATTTATTGTGATCCGGTTGAACTGCGCGGGGATTCCCATCTTGGCGTTCCGGGCATTATGGGGGTGGCCCGGGCCGGTAAGGTTGTGATTGCCAATCCGTTAGGGTCCGGCTTTTTGGAAAATCCGGCCTTGTATCGTTATTTACCGGCAATTGGTCGGCATTTGCAGGGGCGTGAACCCCGGTTGCAAAATGTTCGCACCTGGTGGTGTGGTGATCCGGATGATCTGCAATATGTGCTGGATAATATCGCCACGCTGATAATCAAACCCTGTTACCGTAAAGCCGGAGCCTATTCCGTATATGGTCCAAGCCTGGATGCCAATAAGCTGACTGCGTGGAAAAACCGCATTAAGCGTAGTCCTTACATGTATGTGGCCCAGGAGTATATGCCAAGTTCCTGCTCGCCGACCTGGCATCAGGAAAAGATGTTACCAAGACATTCGGTTTTACGGACATTTTCTGTAGCAGGTGAGTTCGATTACTCCATTATGCCTGGAGGTCTGACCCGAGTGAGCCTGGATGAGTCTGCTCATGTGGTTTCCAACCAGACCGGTTCGGTCTCCAAGGATACCTGGGTGTTGGCTTCAGAGCCGGAAAAAGCTGTAGCGATCAAAACGGAAGGGACGCTCGAAGAAACGTTCTCTATCCAGCAGGAATTACCCAGCCGGGTAGCCGAAAATCTGTTCTGGATGGGGCGCTATGCCGAACGGGCAGAAGCAGCGTTGAGGTTTCTGCGGACAGTGTTCTTGCAATTGAATCGGGTTGAACCTTTGCCACAGAGCAGTTATCGCATTCTGTTGAAAGGACTGACCCAGTTGACGATGAGTTATCCTGGATTTGCGGCAGACAATGAAAAGCTGTTTGCCAACCCGGAAAGTGAACTGTATCAACTGATTCAGGATCGTCATCGTGCCGGGTCCGTGGCCGCGAATCTTTATGCTATGTTGCGCTCGGCCGAACAGGTCAAGGAACAGCTGACCAGCGATACCCAACGCATTATCAATGATATTGGTGATGAACTGGACATTTTGCGCAGTACCTTGCGTCCTGGATTATGGTCTGCCCCGGAAGAGGCACTGGATCCGTTGGTAACGACACTGCTGGCACTGTCTGGTCTGGTGCAGGAAAGTATGGTCCGGGATTATGCCTGGAACTTTATTGACCTTGGGCGGCGTCTGGAGCGCAGCCTGCAAATGATCAGTCAGATCCGCTCGCTGTTCGTGCCCTGTCTGAAAGATGAAGAACAAGAGTTGCTGGTGGAATCGCTACTGTTATCCAACGAGTCCATCATCACCTATCGGCGCCGCTATCATTGTCAGCCGGAAGTGGGCAAGGGGCTCGATATGCTATTGTTTGACGCTTCGAATCCGCGCTCCATCCTGTATCAGCTTAATAAGATAAGTAAACATCTCAAGCAGTTACCCGTGCAGGGAGGACGCCTGGGAGCCCATGACAAACTGATTCTGGAAGCGACCACGGCGGTACAATTGTGCGATATTCGCACTATGGCTCAGGAAGATAACAATGGCGTCAGAACCTTGCTGGATCAGCTAATGGCACGAATCCAGAGGTTGTTGGCCGCCACATCCGATGCTCTCAGTGACCGTTACTTTGATCACACCGCGGGCCCACAACCACTGGTCAGAAATACCTTCTGGCAGGATGATTTATGAAATATCAGGTTCGCCACACGACCCGTTACAAGTATCAGGAAAGCGTCAGTCACTGTTACAACATGGGCTACATATTACCCCGGAACACGGGTCGTCAGACAGTCTATGACAGTCAGGTGAGTATTTCTCCGACAGCGTCGCAAGCACAGGTACAAGAGGATCTCTATGGTAATCAGGCTTACCATTTTAGTATCGAAACGGCTCATGATGAGCTCGACGTGACGGTTGTCAGCCAACTGGAAGTTCAGGAAGCCGAAGCCATCAACCTGCAGATTGGTACCTCCTGTGAATACAGTAAGACACTGTTATTCAAAAGTGATCAGGCTGAGATCCTGGCAGCGCGTGAATTTATACTGGAGTCACCAAAAATCAAAACCTCCCAGGAACTGATGGACTATGCCGCTCCATCATTTACCGGTGACCGTACCTTACTGGCTGCAGTGATGGACCTGACCCAGCGTATTTTTAATGACTTCACCTATGATCCGGAATTTTCCAATATCTCCACTCCCTTAAGCGAAGTGCTTAAGCATCGTCGTGGCGTCTGCCAGGACTTTGCGCATCTCGGGATTGCCTGTCTTCGGGTACTTGGCTATCCGGCCCGATATGTCAGCGGTTATCTCGAAACCCTGCCGCCTCCAGGACAGCAGAAGCTGGTCGGTGCAGATGCTTCTCATGCTTGGTTTGCCGTGTATTCTCCGGGCGAAGGCTGGTTCGAGTTCGATCCCACCAATAACCAGATGGCCGGGGTTCAACATATTACCACCGCCTGGGGACGCGATTATGCCGATGTTCCGCCATTAAAAGGTGTGGTATTTGGTGGTGGAGAGTCCTCCACCTTGCATGTGGCGGTTGATGTTATGCGGATACCTGACTAGGGCCCGTCTACACTCATTTCATCGGCCTGCTGAGAGCCAATTTCACTCAAATCCAGGTGCGAGGAGCGATAGGGTAAAGCTCATTCATGAGCTGTACCCCTTCGGGGTTACACGCTAAAACGTTCCTGACGTTTTAGTAGCGGGCCTATTTAGCTAATAACAGGTTCGACGATAAGGCCCTAACAGACTCGTTACAAGAATGCCTGCACTGAGCTGGATTCACCCGGTCATTCCATTGCCCGGGTGATAGTCCGATAAGAACAAATGTATTACCTGTTAGACTGAATCACAACGGAAGACATCTGGTCATTGGCGTAGGGCTGTAATGCCCAGAAGTGCGGAGTATCTGTTGTCAGAGTCCACGAGCTTCCCGAGAAATAGTTATTCTGATACATGGTCACGGTCCATCCCGAAGGAATTTTGACGGATGATGCCCAATCGTTAAATATGCCTTTGGCAGCGAGTTGTTGTTGCGTATAGCGACCGGGCATCAGTGCCTGACCACTACTGCCGCCATATTGAATATCCTGATAAAAGATCACCCCATCATTCTGATTGTTATCGCCATCACTGACAAAAATACGTTGGGCGAAATGATACAGGCCCGGTTTCCACACCGACCAGTCATGACCAGCACCCTCATGGAGTAAATAGTCATGTTGAACCCCATTTGCTGTCATGAAGTTGTGTATATCGGTGGCAATTGAAACCAGTCCATCGGCTGTGCCGCAGGATAACCAGAGCATTGGTAAGTTATCGGTATCTGATATGTCCGGAATGAGTGCGTCAGCGGATTTTGTATTGGGGGCGGCCGAGAATGCGCCCACCCAGGCAAAAGTGTTTGGATTCCCGAGACCGAAATTCAGCGACTGACCACCTCCCATAGACAACCCGGCGATAGCGCGTGACGTTCTGCCATGGTTTACCGGATAACGGGATTCAATAAACGGAATAAGATCATTCAACAGTTCGTATTCAAAGTTGGTGAACGATTCCACCACCTGCGGATCAAAAATGTCTCCGATGGGAATATCATCATCCATGGCACGACCGTTTGGCATTACAACAATCATGGGCTCCGCCTGATTGGCCGCATAGAGGTTGTCCATAATATTAAGAGGAGCGCCGTTATTGGACCATTCGTTGATATCCCCGCCGATACCATGCAGTAGATAAAGCACGTTATAGGTTTTATTCGGTGAATAATCAGGAGGCAGCAGCACTCGGGTATTCTTATGCGCACCAGCGACCGTCGAGTAATATTGTACGACCTGATAAGTTCCATGAGAAATGGAAGGATTGTAGTGGTCGTAACCCGCCGGTGGAGGGGAAATATCAGCCTTGGCCGGGATAGTTACCAAGCTTCCAAGGATGGAGGCAGTCATGAGAATTGCTTTGAATGATATTGTTTTCATTGTTGTTCCTTCATTGCAGTTAAGAGTACTACTTCTTGGACATCGGAACTCGAACGGCTTAATGAGTATCCGAAAAACACTTATATACGAAGACAAACGCGACTGAATGTTTTTGCCTGGATGAAAGCATGACTTCATATCAAACAGATTTAAGTTCTGGAATCGTGTTTTAGAATGTTATGGATAGGGCAAACAGGAGACTTGTGAAGCAGTTGTCAAAAATTATTGAAATAAAAATAGAGCTGCCGGGATACGATTCATTCTTTCGTAGGGGAGGTATCCCTTTTGCTTCTCACAAAAAGGCTGATTGAAGAAAGTTTGCATGAGGCTCAGGCCGCGTCTAGGGAGCCTCTGAAAAATGGCCTATTTTCGCGTAGGACGTTGTCAGTCCCAGCCTCACATCCTCATTTACGCCAGTAAATTTCGGTGTTGCGAGTGATGCTTCCTCGCCTGCATCAAAACTATTCTTATTTTTCAGAGGCCTCCTAGGGCCCTAGCGTTGGTAAATCACGGAACCGCGTCAAACGATGTTTCGCCGGGCAGCAATAACCAGACTTTACCATAATGCTTGAGTGCGCTGGCTTGCTGGTGAGCTTTCTCACCAATACCAAAATACACATCAATATGGCCAGCACCATTGATGGCGGCACCCTTGTCCTGCGCCAGTAGAAAGCGATATTCATGCCTGATCAGATTGCCATGGGAATCGAGTATGGGAATCAGACCTAATAATACAGAACCCAATGGAATCACCGCTGGGTCCACCGCAATGGAATGGCCGGCCGTTAATGGCACATTGGCTGCGCCAACCGGTGAGTCCTGGCCTTCGCTGAAAAACAGATAGCTGGGGTTTTGGGATAATACCTGGCGTTGACGCCCTGGATTTGCCAGCAACCAGTCTTTGATGGTGCGCGAAGAAATCAGTTCTTTAGCAATTTCTCCATCTTTAATTAAAATTTTCCCCAGGCTTTTGTAGGCGTAACCGTTTCCGCCTCCCCAGGACAGCAGCCGCCGGGAACCATCCTCAAACTCCACCACCCCGGATCCCTGAACCTGCAGAAAAAAGTTATCGATCAGACTGTCGCTGTAGGCAATTTCGAGTCCTAATCCATCCAGGGCTCCCTCGAAATCAATCGCCTGGCGATCCGGCAACGGGCGTTTGAATTCCGCTTCGGTCGGTTTGCGATACAAGGGGTATTTATAAGTCTCATCAGCCGTGCGGCGAACTTTCATGACTGGAACATAGTACCCGGTAAACTGAACATTGCCGCGTTTGTCGTCGCCCTGCAATTGATAGAGACTCAGGCCTGGGTCCTGTTGAGGGTTTTGCAGCCATTGACCCAGGCGTGCAACGCTGAGCTGCAACTGCTGTCGGGTCACCTCCAGGTTGCCAAGCACATAGTGATCATCAATGCTGGGGCGACTCAAAAACTTCTGCTGTAGTTGCAGACCCTGCAGCAGGTCCGCAGAAGATTGCGACCAGCTGGGCCATGGTGGACTAAGGCGATATAACTCCGACTGTCGGCGAACCTGGGTATCCCGGCCGTTGCCGGCAAAATCATTGGATGGATCTATTTCCCGAAAGCTGCAGCTCAGCAGCGTCATACTCAGGAAAATGACTAAAAAACGATGAATCAGATGCATAAATTTGAATGATCAGGGTGTTATTCGGTAAATGTGTAATCAGTTTCAAACCTCAACCGCGCGGTGGCGATTGCAGGCAACACCCCACAGTGAATGAAACCTAAGGGCTTGTAAAGGGAGGTTGTTCACGGTTTTGACCGATAGGTCATAATTGATAATGATAATCTATATCATTAAAATTCAATACCTCTCATATTCACTTCAAGATGTAAGGTTGTCGTATGAAGTACCCCCCGCTGGTGTTATCCGGCATATTGTTTTCTCTTCCCGTCCATGCTGAGGAGTTGCCTGACTTGCAGAATGCCGACGATAAACCGGCAGGATCGGTCACTGCCTTGACTCTGGATACGTTGACTGTGCGGGGGCGGGCCGAATCCCTGTACCGTGAAACCGATGCCACGCTGGCTACCCGTACTACCACATCAATTGACCAGACCCCTCAAGCCATACAGGTGTTGCCAGAAACTCTGATTGAAGATCAGGCGGCGCGGCAGATCACGGATCTTTACCGTTCTATCTCCGGTGTCAGCCAGTATTCCTATTCAGGAGTCACTTTTAGGGGATTTCGTCAGGATGAGATTTTATACGATGGCATGCGCGGTGATCCTTTTAACGGGTTTGCGATTCCGCAATTATTCAGTATCGAGCAGGTTCAGGTGCTCAAAGGTGCATCGGGCGCGCTGTATGGTGCCGGTGAGCCTGGCGGGGTCATAAATTACGTGACCAAAAAACCAACCTATAACTCACAACATCATTTAACCCTGACGACCGGCAATTATGGCTATCTGGCCGGCAGTGTAGAATCATCTGGCCCGATTACCCAAACCGGTAACCAGCGCTATCGTATTGGCTGGTACTCCGATGAGGAAGAACCGTTTCGTAATAACACCGAACAGCATAATCGTATCATTGATCTGGGATATGCCCTGGATCCCGGAACGGATACCACCATCACCCTGCAATATAACGATATTCATCAACGTTATGATGGAGCAAGGCTGCGTGGAATTCCTATTGATGATGGTGGTAACTTTCTGACAGATATCAATTGGAACGCCAATGAAGCGTCTGATTATCAGAAACTGAAGGCCAGGGTCTTTCAGACCCGCGCCGACCATTTGTTCAATGACTGGTTGTCGGCGAATATGACCATGCGTTATTACCAAAATACAGAGACCCAGAAATACCATGAACCGAATGGGCTGGCAGATGGTAACGGAGATGGCGTGGTGGACTTCAGTAAACGCCAGTATCGCGATCAGGTTCGCCATAACGAAGGTACCTCACTGGCATTGAATGCGATCGCCGAGCTGGGGACTCATACTCTGTTGGCCGGAACAGATTATTTTCATCTCGACAGCGATTTTATATATCAGCGTGCCAATGTTGACGGCATCAGTCTGAATGATCCGCAATACGGTGTGACACCTGTTGAGGACTACTCCTTAAAACAGGCTAAGGATGAAGAAAGTGAAACTGATCGAATCGGACTTTACCTGCAGGATCAATGGCGATTAAGCAGTGCCTGGGACGTGCTGGCCGGTGTCAGGGTGGATCACTATAAAGACCGGGTGGTCAATCATATGACTGATGTTTCTGAATCCTATGACAATACCGGTTATTCGTATCGATTGGGGTCAGCCTATCAGCTCAATTCGCATATACATCCTTATGCCGTATATGCCACGGGTTTTGTTCCTCAGGATGCAGCCGATCAACTTGAATCTGTCGGCGGGCCATTCGATCCAGAGGAAAGTCAGCAGTTTGAAATAGGGGTGAGAACGTACTGGCTTGAAAATGCCGTTAATCTTAACGTGGCGGTTTATGATATTACGCGAAAGAACATCCTTCAGCAGGATCCACAGAATGATGACCGATTAGTGGCCTATGGAGCAGTGCGCAGTCAGGGGATCGAGACAGATTTGATGGCAGATTTGACTGAGCGCTGGGTCATGAACTTAAGTTATGCTTATAACAATACCAATGTTGAAAAAGCCTATGATGGCATTCGCGATGTCACCGATGGAGAGTTCGCTAACTCGCCTCATCATCAGTTGGGTGTATGGACCCGCTATGACATCCCAGCTTGGCACTCAGCGATTTCTTTCGGGGCGGACTATGTTAGCCAGCAGATCAGTCGCGACGGTCAGACCATTCAGCCCTATACAATTTTCGATGCCTCCTGGCAGACTCGCTGGCGTGACTGGTTGTTTCAATTGAACGTGAAAAACCTGTTCGACAAAGAATATGCCAGTAGCGGCTTTATTGAACGAACCGGAGCATTTCCAGGTGAACCCAGAAGAATGTATTTGACTGCTCGCTATCACTTTTAAGGTTCAAGCATGAAACGGCTCACGATGGATGATCCGTTTCATGCCCTCCTGTTTTTTTTTGACTAAACTTAACGATTCGTTGCAATAGCTTGGAACTGCTCGATAACATCTGCAGAAATGCCCATTCGCCAATGTAAAATGGATCTTCAAAGTCATCATAGAGATAGTATTTATGACGGACTTTTCGGCGGTAAGCTGTTGACGAAATATTATCTATTTCGGCAAGATCCAGAACGTGTCTTTCCACTTTCGATTGAATGTATTCCGGGTCAAGTAACATCGTCGGGACGCCCGGATAGGCTTGTAAAAGTTTCGAACGGACCCTGTTCAGGATATCGGTGCTGGTTTGAACCTCAGCTTTGTTTTTTATCCATTCAAGCAATTCAAAGATATTAAAATAGACATGAGACTTCGGCGGAAATGTGTCAGGGTCATCACTGCGAAAGACTTTTCTGTGCTCATCCAGAACCCTGCTGAACAAACTGATAATATGTGCGATCTCATCGATGCAATCACTCGTTCCAGTCATTCCGTTCATTAATAACCGTTCGTGCATGTTATTGCGCGCTTTTATCCATAAATAGATGGCCGTCACGCGAGGGAGATTTCCCAATGGTGAGGGGATGAGATCAAGATTAAAGGTCATATTGGTCTGATTATCTTCATCGGTGCTGGGGTATCGACACCAACGATAAATAGAGTACCGGCAATAATGCTCCCAAATACCGAAAGTTAATAAATAGCTGCTGATGTTTGATCGATACCAGACTAAATATGAGTAAACAGAGGTTTGCGTGGGCTTTGAAATATTCGCGAGTATTTCAGACGTAATCATGGTTTGGTCGTGAGTCTGTGAGTTTTCAGACAGGATTTCCACTCTCTCTTTGATGTTGGTTGCTTTATCGCTTTTCTCAATACAGTCACGAGCACTAGCAATTAAATCCTTCAGCCATTCGGGGGTAGTGCTTGCCTGATTCATCAACGAAGTTTTGATCTCTTTGTCCTTTTGTTTAATCTCTGCACATTTGCTCCATGGAAATATTTCCAACAGCGCGATCCAATTAAGCAATAATGAGACGTATTGATGAGCTGCTTCAGCATAGCGGCCTTTTCTGCGGGAGTTATCGGCCGCAAGAAAGGTGAGTTTGAATGAGCGTTCAAGCATTTCACTTTCCGTTAACTTGGAAACCGGTTTGAGCTGCTGCCATTCGTCATCTTCTAAAAAGTTCTCAAAATTCGATAGTTTTCCCGGAAGTGTAAGAAGGTGCCGTACCGGTCCAGACCATACAATAAAAGCCTGTTGATAAATTTTTTCAGGGTGACTCTGGTTGAGTTGGAGTGCTTTATTCAGGCGTTCTTTCAGCTTCTGAGCAGTCAGAGAAAATATGGATTGCGCGTAAATGAATGCGGCGGGGCTGATATGATATTTCCTGAAATAATCATCCACATTCTGGCTGGATCGTTTCATCGAGAATTGGATGAGCCGAAGTACCGCCGTGGGGTTTACCTTGTCGATAATTTCCTGATAGTTACCGGCGAAATAATTGACTAATAAAGCCTTTGAATAAAGTGTAGGATCTTCGACAACCACTTTTATTTTTTCTAATTTATGAAACAGTTCGTGAGTCAGTGGTTTGCCGGATTTTAGGGCCAGAAACTCCTGAGCAAGCAGCGCATGCTGAAGGTTGTTATCAAGATGTTTATTAGGAATATGCGTTCCATTGTTGGCTTCAGTTTTTTGTATCTCGTAAAAGTTCTCCTGGCAGATGAGTTCGGCTTCCCGATATGCACTCATGGCGGCAGCACGGTTTTCACGAATTTCTTCCAGCAGACCTTTTTTTAACAATACCTGTGTCAATGTGTAGTGCGCCTCCAATGATGCCCCGCCGGATTGGCGCCACTGGTTACCCTCTATATTTCTGAGTAATTTTTTCAGTAGAAAAGTGGCATTGGCATAGTAGGAGAATGCCATGTCATAACTTTGTTCTGATGCATAAATATCACCCAATATCGACTGTAATTTAGCGCTCGAAAATGAACTTTTAGAACGGTCGTCCGGCTTCTGGTTTTCCACTTCCTGTATATAAAATGCCCGAACCGGTTCTGCTGAATCCAGCGCAAATTCAAAGCTGGAGGATTTCGCTCCGAGGCTTTTGGAAAGATAACTGAACTCAAGGTCTGTGGTAATGTAAAATCGATACGGAAAGAGATTGCTGGCCGTTCTGCGAATGATGGATTGAAAGGTTGAGTTGACCAGTTCATCTGCGACATAAGCCAGATTGGTCTCCGAGTGCACATCGATACCGGCGACGGTTCTATCCAGCATTGCCCGGGAAAATCCCTGGCTGTGAAATCGCACGACATCCAGAATACTGATAAAACTGGAGACGACGGATTTATCATGGGTTCTGGAAACCAGACGACCAATGTTGGTGCTGTACAACGAATATAGTTTGGCGCTTACGAACATTTTCCGTATATCCGAGGGCGTAAAAAACAGAAAAGGTGTGGATTTACTCTGATTGGCCGGCAACAGATTGATGCTGCGCCTGTGAGTCAGTTGGTCGTAATAGTCCTTATCGTTCCATTCAATATGATCCTGAACCATCATCGACATTCGCTTGATGTTGCCCCAGGAATGCAGAGTGATAAATTTGACAAACAGTTCGTAGAAAAACTGAACATCGAGTATTTCCACGTTATGGTTTGTCCTTGAACCTGATAAAGTTATCATGTGCTCGAAATTGGGGTTGTCGCCTGTTTCTTTCCCAGCCAATACCGAATTGATGTATTTTTTCACCATCGAATGAAATTCATGGAGCTTGTGATCGGAGCTATCTGTCAGCAGTGTGGGTACTTCAAATATTTCTTTGAAAACACCTTCATACAGTACGCTGGTGTAGCCGGATTCCGAGTAATAGGCATCCACCATTTCCCGGCCGGCAATAATGATAAAAATACAGTGGGTTCCGTTAAGCAGGGATTTCAATCCACCAAGCAATTCATCGACTTTGGCTTTACGGGTTTTCGAATTCTGGGTGCTTTGTTCCACCGGAGCAGGATTTATTTTATCCACTTCATCCAACACAACGATGTATTGATAGCTGGAATGCCGGTAAAACTTGGTCAGTTCCTGCTGTATTCTTCTGGCTGAAATTGGTTCCTGAGAATAGGATTTTTTCCACCTGACACCGATTTTGCCCGGTAAGCCGCCATCTGTGGTAAGACCCATTTCGATCATTCGTGCGTAACGGGTTAACTTAACCAGCTGAGTGATTTTTCCAAGCTGGGTGAAGTTGGGACCTCTGAGAATCATGATCCAGCAGAAACCCAGCAGACACAAAATACCGCTGATGATTGTCGTAAATTGCAGCAGATCATGTATTGCTGCTTCATTGTGGATAAACACTGTAATATCCGTGTTGCCGACAATTTGAAAGCCGTAAAAAATACTGATAACCCACATCAGTACCAGAAGGAGAACTCTTTTTGAGACTGCATGCAGCCATTCTCTTCTGGTTTTTACATGGGTGCTTTCAACCAAATCACACAGAATGTCACGAATGGATAAACCTGAATCCACGCCGAGATCTATGCGAATAAACAGTGGTTTGCGGGACAGTATTTTCCAGGGTTGATAGCGCTTTTTGATCTCTTCCAATACCTGGTTGACCAGGGAGGTTTTACCAACACCGCGATAACCTCCCACAAGAAAACAGCCGCCAATACCAAATGCATTTATAAGTGTTTCCCTGAGTTTTTTTCGTAACCTTCGCCTGCCAATAAACAGAGGTTTTTTATCGATCCGTTTTTGGATGGGAATAAAGACATATGGCACATTTTCTCTGCACATGAAAACCCCTGCGTGTTTTAAACCATGACGTACGGGATGTTCGCAGTCCCTCAGGTATGGTTTGAATCATGGATTTGCCGTTGATCGGAATAAATGGCACGCTGATGTTAATTTGTAAGCATCATCACCAAGGGTGTCTGATGTTGGTAGTCATACTTTAGTGCTATTTTTTCGATATCAAAGCCGTTACAAAGGTTTAACACCTTTTGAGTTAACAGACGTTGAAAAACACATCACGAGTATTCGGTATTGTCAGCATATCCGCGTTGAGACTGTTTTGGGGCAGATGCTGGATACTGCCGAGTTATAACGGAAACCGAAAAAGGCGTTACTGATCTTTTATGCAATCAACGCAACGACACCCGATAAGCACCACCAATTACCAGAAACTCTCGTTCGCCTTTCAGTATTCCTGGCAACAGTTCGGGGAAGAACAAAATTTTGGCAGAGGGCACCTCGGTGCGAAAAACATAGTCGCCAAAGCTTTCAGCATATTCACCACTATGACTGAAAGAATTGAGATTGTTGAGTAGCAATACATACTCTCGTTGCCCAGGCTGTGCTAGCACATCGTGATCCTGTAGCCGGTTGACGCCCCGGTATAAGTGCCAGTGTGATGTATCCGGAAAACGTCGTTGCAGTTCATACTGGCAAAAGCTGTATAACAGATCCAGCTGCGCCTCCAGCGCATTGGTGTTGTATAGTCCCTGGGCATATCCAGCCCGGTAAGCCTGATAATTATGTGAGTCATAATCATGCAGTGGTCCCAAATGATTACGTGGCAGCAGCCCGAAGCGTGATGTCACCCAGCTTTTCATGACCGCTCCTTCAACACCGCTGGCGTTGAACATCCAACCGCGTAACAGGCGCAGATAATTGGCTTTGCCTCGTTGGTAGCGTTTTTGGTCACCGGCGTAACCCGCTTCATCCAGATGGTCCAGCAAAAAACACGAGCGCATGTATTCCTTGAAATGTTCCACCCGATCATCCGGATCATCAATCGGCTGTAAGGAGTTAAACAGTTCCGAATAGAATTCCTGGACGCCATCAATGAACAGAGCCGTAGGATGTTGTTGAAATTCCAGGCTGCCAAGGATGGCCGCCGGCAGACTGCAACGGTTGATAGAGCGATACGCAAAAGAGGGTAGCAAATGTAGGTTTTGCTGATTGGAACTATTCATATTATTGTTGATCCAATATCGGCCAGAACCAATTTTGAACGGCCATAATAGCGCTTTCTTCAACCAATAACAGAAAAAACTACCATGACAGATCGTGAACAACGTTATCGAGGTTGCCTGTTGGGACTCGCTTGTGGGGATGCTGTTGGTACGACCCTTGAGTTTCGGGAACGGGGGAGTTTTGAACCACTGACCGACATGGTTGGAGGTGGTCCTTTTAACCTGAAGCCGGGACAGTGGACCGATGATACCTCTATGGCTTTATGTCTGGCACACTCGCTGCTGGAGTGTGAAGGCTTTGATGCCGATGACCAAATGCAGCGTTATTGTCGCTGGCGCAATGAAGGATACCTGAGCAGTAATGGTCGCTGTTTCGATATCGGCGTAACGGTTTCGGAGGCGATCAGCCAATACCTTAGAAGCGGTGACCCTTATGCTGGTTCAACCAATCCATTCACGGCTGGTAATGGTTCGTTAATGCGTCTTGCCCCGGTTGTCATGTATTTCAGCCCGGAACTGGAATTGGTGATCCGTTATGCTGGCGACAGCTCCAGAACCACCCATGGTGCTAAGGAGTGTGTGGATGCCTGTCGCTACTTTGCCACTCTGCTACATCAGTGTTTTGCTGGTGTAGATAAGGACAGTATTCTGCATTCCGGACTTTATCAGCCAGAAACCCGCAAAGTGGCTGCTATTGCCACCGCGGGTTATCGGCAGAAAAGCGTCGACCAGGTGCGAGGTACCGGTTACGTGGTAGACAGCCTTGAAGCGGCTCTGTGGTGCTTTGCCAGCACAGAGAGTTTTCAGGACGCAATACTGCAGGCCGCCAACCTTGGTGACGATGCCGATACCACGGCAGCCATTTGTGGCCAGATTGCCGGAGCCTTTTATGGCGTTGATGGCATACCATTGCACTGGCGCGAAAAGGTCATTATGCAAACCGAAATACTGGCACTGGCTGAGCGTCTCGGACAGAAAAAACTTTAATATCAAATGATAATCATTATTATTACGCTCCATTGATGGCATTCAGACCGATCAGTCTGATTTGGGATTCGCAATAGTAAAGGTTGTATGCATGTTAAAGGTTATTCTGATCAATCTGATTGGGTGCTTATTCGTTCTGGCAGGTTCATCACAGGCTGTCACTGTGGAAGATGCCAGAGGCTTGTTCACCATCGATAGCGTACCGCAACGAATCGTTGCACTGGAGTTTTCGTTTGTAGATGCCCTTGCTGTTGTCGGAGTCAGCCCTGTGGGCATCGCCGATGACAAAGACTCCACCCGGTTACTGCCAGCAGTACGGCAAATGATAGGCGACTATCATTCGGTAGGTACTCGTTCGCAACCCAGTCTTGAAGTGATTGCTTCCCTTAAACCAGACCTGATCATCGCCGATATCGGCCGCCATGAGGCGGTGTATGCACAATTGAGTCAAATTGCCCCGACCATCCTGTTACGTTCGCGCCGGGAAACCTATGCAGGCAACCTGCAAGCTGCTGCTGTCATTGGTGATCTCGTTGGCAAACACCAGCAGATGCAGGCCCGGCTGCAGTTGCACATGCAACGTATGAGCAAGTATGCCGCCCAGCTGCCGGCGGGCAGACAAGTACAGTTTGCCGTTGCCAGGGATGATGCGCTGTTCGTGCATACGACAGATTCCTATGCAGGAGGTGTTATTGCCGCGCTCGGTATGCAAACGCCGAAGACGGGCCGCACCGACCAGACCGCCTCCCGGCAGATTGGCCTTGAACAACTCGTCGCTATCAATCCGGAATATCTGCTGCTTGGCCCTTACGTTGAAAACAGCATCGATGTGCAGTGGCAACAGGAACCCCTGTGGCAGATTCTTCAGGCCGTGCGTCAGCATCATGTGTATAAGGTCAATGGCAACATCTGGGCCCGTTGTCGTGGCATTCTGGCGGCAGAGCATATGGCTCAGGATCTCATCAGGGTTATGGGGACAACGGCATCCTGATCAATCGGTTATAACGACTCTCACTCTTTTTTCTGTCTTATTAAGGAACCGAATATGTTGAAGCGCCTGTCTGCATTACTCGTCGTCGGCCTGATGTTCAGTGCAGTAATCGCGCCTGCCGTAACTGTTCATGATCAAAAGGGCGCTTTTACGCTGGATCAGCGGCCTGAACGTATCGTCGTGCTGGAGTTCTCGTTCGCTGATGCCCTGGCAGTGCTTGGCCTTCGCCCTGTCGGTATTGCCGACGATAAAAACCGTAAACGGTTGCTGCCAGCCGTCAGCGAAATTGTGGGTGATTACACCTCCGTCGGCACTCGGGCACAACCCAGTCTGGAAATGATTGCAGCATTGAAGCCGGACCTGATCATCGCCGATATTGAGCGCCATGAAAGCATCTATAATGAACTCAATAAAATCGCACCGACCCTGATTCTGACCTCCCGCAGCGAAACCTATGAGCAGAGCCTGCAGTCAGCAGCCATCATTGCCAGAGTGGTTGGTAAAGAAACGAAAATGCGAGACCGGCTTCAGCAGCACAGACAGATCATGCAGAACTATGCCCGGCAGCTGCCGGACGGAGCCCAGGTTCAGTTCGGTGTGGCGCGCGAAGATGCTTTATTTCTACACACTCCCTATTCCTACGCCGGAGGGGTTATTCAGGCTTTGGGAATGACAACACCCGGTTTTGGTCTGAAGGATCACTCTGCTTATCGTCAGGTCAGTCTCGAACAACTGGTGGCATTGAACCCGGAATACCTGATGATCGGTCCCTATGCCACCCACAGTCTGGACGTGCAGTGGCACAGTGAGCCACTGTGGCAATTGCTCACAGCAGTGCAGCAACAGCATGTTTACCATGTGAATGGCAATACCTGGTCGCGCTGTCGTGGAATACTCGCGGCAGAGGCGATCGCCCGCGATTTGGTCGCCATCATGTCGACCCGATAGTTTCTGCTTATGTGGTTAAAAACCGCTTTACTACTCATCGTACTGTTGCTGTTGGCATGGTGTTCGCTGTTCGCCTGGTCACCGGTTCATATATCCCCGGCACAGACGCTACTGGCATTGTTTCGGCCTCAGGCTGACAGCATCGTCCATGCAGTCGTGTTGGACCTACGTCTGCCGCGCATGCTCACTTCCATGCTGGTAGGGGCGTCACTGGCCGCCGCCGGTGTACTGATGCAGGGACTGACCCGTAATGCGCTGGCGTCACCGTCTATTCTGGGGATCAATGCGGGCGCCGCACTCGGAATGGCGCTGGTATCGACTGTTTCATCATTGATGGGGGTGATGCTTAGTTCAGTGGCTGCAGTTATTGGCGGTGGCATTGCCTGGATACTGGTTATGTTGCTCGGAGCAGCCTGGCGACCGGGTGCCGAACGCGGTCGGCTGGTGCTTGCCGGCGTAGCCGTATCGGCATTGTGTGCGGCATTGACCAAAGCCGCAGTGATCATGGCTGAAGATCAGGCTGCTGGCGTGATCACCTGGTTGGCCGGCAGTGTCGCCAATGCCCGTTGGTCAGTCCTTGCTTACCTTTGGCCAGCCGTTATACCTGCACTTTTCATCGCATTAATGCTAGCCCCAACGTTGAACCTATTGACTCTGGGGGATGACGGGGCCCGTAATCTCGGTGTTCATATTGGCTGGATCCGGCTATTGGTCGGCTGCGTGGTGCTGTTGCTGGTGGGTCCGACGGTTGCTGCAGTGGGCTCAATTGCGTTTGTCGGTTTATTGGTTCCACATATGGCACGCGGCTGGATGGGTGTAGACCATCGGCGGGTACTACCATTCAGTATGTTGCTGGGGGCTGCACTGGTACTGCTGGCGGATATTGTCAGCCGGGCCGTGGTATACCCGGTAGAGACCCCGGCCGGGGCGATACTGGCGCTGATTGGTGCACCGTTTTTTATCTACATGGTCAAAGTCCGTACATGAACAGCGCTGTTTTCCGATTGCTCACATTAGTGCTTCTGGTGCTGTTGATGATGTTGTTGAATCTGGTCCTGGGAGCCGTGGATTTATCCTGGAGTCAGCTTTGGAATGGGCTTCATAGTGATAGTGAGTACTTCTTTACGGTGCATGAATACCGGTTGCCGAGAATCTTTCTGGCGTTGGTGGCAGGTGCCATGCTGGCACTGGCTGGAACGCTTGTTCAGGGCGTGATCCGCAACCCTCTGGCGTCACCGGACATTCTGGGTGTCAGTCAGGGAGCCGGGTTGGCAGCAGTGATTATGATGACCCTTTGGCCGCAATTGTCGGTCATGTGGCTGCCCTGGGTAGCACTGAGTGGAGGCTTGTTGGCCGCTGGCCTGTTGTGGTTGATCTGTGGTCACAAAACACCACCGGTCAAATTTGCCATTACCGGCGTCGCGCTGTCGGCCTGTTGCGCCAGTGGCATCGACTTTCTGATGCTGACGCGACCGATGGAAATCAACAATGCGCTACTTTGGCTGACTGGCAGTTTGTGGGGCAGGGGCTGGTCGCAACTGGCGCAGGTGGCTCCCTGGCTGGTGCTACTGTTACCGGCCGTATGGCTGGCGCACCGGCTGAATTTGATCGGGTTAGGAGATGATAATGCGGTTGGTCTGGGGGTGAATGTTGCTCTGGTCCGGGCGATGGCACTGGCGATTGCTATTGGTCTCACCTCCGCGGTGGTGTCTGTTTGTGGTCCGATCAGCTTTCTGGGGTTGGTGGCACCACACCTGGCCCGACAACTGACCAGTGGCCGTCATCAGCAACTGATCCCGGCGGCCATTCTGACCGGAGCATTACTGCTGTTGGTCGCCGATCTTGCCGCGCGCACGATCGCTCCGCCGATCGAACTGCCGGCCGGCATTATGACGGCTATCCTCGGCGCTCCTTATTTTCTCTGGTTGTTATTTAAGGTGAAGTAATTCATGCAACTAAGTACTCAAAACCTGGTTGTGGGCTATGGTGCCGAAACTATTCTCAAAGGTGTCGACCTAACGATCCCTGATGGCAAAATTACGGCCCTGCTCGGTCCCAACGGCTGTGGCAAATCGACATTGCTGAAAACCATGGCGCGACTACTGCGGCCGCGTTCCGGTCAGGTACTGTGGCAGGGACAGAATCTACATCGTCAGCCATCGCGGCAGATTGCCCGCCAACTTGCCCTGCTGGCGCAAACCCAGCAGATACCGGAAAGTGTCAGCGTGGCAGAGCTGGTGGCTTATGGTCGCAGTCCCTATACCGGATTCTGGGGGCGGCTCGACCAGTCCGACCGTGAAACCATTACGCGCGTCATGGTTCAAACCGGTATTCAGGAACTGGCTGAACGCATGGTTAGCGACTTATCTGGTGGGCAGCGACAACGGGTCTGGCTGGCTATGACATTGGCCCAGGATACCCCGTATCTGCTATTGGACGAACCGACGACCTACATGGATCTCAATCATCAGATCGAATTGATGCAATTGCTGCGTCAGCTAAATCGTCAGGGACGGACCATCGTCACCGTACTGCACGACATTAACCAAGCCTGCCGCTACTGCGACCACCTGGTCATTATGGCCAACGGCGCGATCCGCGCTCAGGGGACACCCACTTCGGTCCTTACGGCTGAACTGCTGCAACAAGTGTTTTCGGTCAAGGCCCGGATTTATCCTGATCCCATCGCTGGTACACCTATGTGTGTTGTGGAATGACTTTTAAGGGACACCCACTGTATTCATAGGACACCCACTCTAGCTCTCCCTCCGTTCCCTGGACACTCACTCAAGCTAGATGAGTTTCCAATAAACATCGAGGACACCCACCTGATCAATCACTGACTTTTAAGGGACACCCACTTTATTCACCCTCTTTATTTATAGGACACCCACCTGATTAATCACTAACAAGGCACTGATATAACAATTGTAGGAGGCCGTGAGCCTTCGGTGCCGGAAAAAGCGTAAATGCGTGTCGTAAACAGGTAACTTTAGCTGTGTGTCTGTCTGCACAATCGGGCCATTCGCTATGGAGATGAATTGCATGACCCAGTCACCTGAAAATGCCCTGATCACACCTTACTACACTGCAGTCAGTACTAATATCTGGAGTAACGGCCGGCATGTGGTGCGTTGTGTCAGAGAGATCTACGAGACCTGGGATACTAAAACCTTTATCTTCATGGCTGAGCAGCCGGTCATGTTCTTTTTTAAGCCTGGCCAGTTTGTCACGCTGGAGTTGGAGATCGATGGTGTTCAGGTCATGCGTTCTTACACGATCTCAAGTTCTCCATCTGTGCCGTATAGTTTTTCTATTACGGTCAAGCGAGTAGCGAATGGGTATGTATCCAACTGGTTGCACGAGAACCTGCGCCAGGGCGATGTCATTGCCGTACACGGTCCGGTCGGTTTGTTTAACTGTATCGATAACCCGGCAGACAAAGTGTTGTTGTTATCAGGTGGGGTGGGAATTACGCCGTTGATGTCAATGGCACGTTGGTATTTTGATACCAATAGTGAAGTGGATATTGCGTTTGTACACAGTGCCCGAACACCCAGAGATATTATTTATCAGCGCGAACTTGAGCACATGTCTTCCAGAGTGCCGCATTTTGCTTTGCATATGATCTGTGAGCGCCAGGAGATTGGACAGGTCTGGCATGGTTATCGTGGTTATCTGGATCTGGCCAAACTGGAGCTGATGGTACCGGACTACCAGCAAAGGGAAATCTTCTGTTGTGGTCCGACTGCATATATGGCGGCAGTTAAGAAACTGCTGAAAGATCAGGGTTACGACATGACTCGTTATCACGAGGAGTCGTTCGGTGCCACTCCCAGTGACGTCAAACAGGATGCTCTGGAACAGGCTGAGATTGCGTCAGAAGAGGCCGATGCAATTAATCAGGAAGATTTGCTTCAAGTGCAATTCACTGCAACTGGCAAGAGTGTACAGGTTGCACCGGGGGAGACTGTCCACAACGCTGCGGCTAAACTGGGGATGCATATTCCCAAAGGTTGTGGTGTAGGTATTTGTGGGACCTGTAAGGTGCTCAAAACAACCGGTGAAGTGACCATGGAACATAACGGCGGTATAACCGATGAAGATGTCGAAGCTGGGTATATTCTGTCCTGCTGCAGTGTCCCTAAAACGGATGTTGCCATCGAGTACTAGCCGTATATTTGTAGCTGAACAACCATAGGTGTATGAGATGTGCTGGGCATCAAAAGCGCAGTTTGTCGATCATAACCGAATTGCCGCAGAGGAGGATGCGGACTACTCACAGCACAAAGGAAAAACAGCAACAACCTGCCAAACCCAAACCCAAACCCAAACCCAAACCCAAACCCAAACCCAAACCCAAACCCAAACCAATGGATGGTCTGAGCCTAATCCTTTCTTGCTTCGGCATGCCGTACTACTCAATTCAAACTAGTTGCCACTGAATACGAAGAAAAAGCCTGCACAAGATGCGGGAAGCATTTTGTCTGACGATACCTGCCAGGCTTTGTTTCTTGGATATCATTCTTTAGTTGGAAATAATAAGCAGTTCGCTACTCTTATGTGAGCTGCGTTCATTTTGTCAGCGGTGCATGGAATCATGCCTGGGCGACGATAGTGCCGTGTCGTGTGTAACGTTGGCGGTTTTGAGTGGCTCTCAAACGAGAACGTTAGCGGTTGCGAAAACGTCACTGGCGGTCTTTACTGAACTTTGCCGTTTTGGCGGTCATCGCGACAAAAACACTATAGCGTTTGGCTGCATTGTTATGCTGGCAGACGATACCTGCTGTTACCTGAAACATTGGTACCCGATAATGCTCTGGCTGTGCGGCGTAAAGCAATTTGTTGGTCCCTATTGAGGTGCTCGGTTTTGTTGCGGCTTGTGGTTTGCAAGGATGAGTAAAGCCATTTTCCGGTCAATTGATGTTTTCCATGCCGTTGAAATAGACCCGCATTTTGTCACATCTGATCATGATATGGATCTGTTAAATAATGTTGGTGGGGAAGCCTGTGTACAGCGAAAGTCTGGGAAAAATTAGTTTGTCGGTCACAAGTGATCGATTTGCGCAGACTTTAACGCAGCGTTTTTAATACCGGTGACGAACGCGTACATGCTATGAACATTCCGGTTTGCGAACAGAACACTGGTCCAGAGTGAGGGAATTCTGATGACTCAGAAGTTGGTGCGACTTGTCAGATTATTTTTTACAGCAGAACAGCAAATTATCCTCGATGCACTTATGCGTCTGGATATTGATGTCATCCAGAGTGATCGTCCGATAGCCGATACCATACCCAATCTAATTGTTGAAGATCAGCAGGGGCGATTGCCAGATATTCATGCTCTTGATGATCATTATTTATTTCATATTGCATTTTGTCAGTCCCGACGGCAAATACCTGGTGCCACTACTATCGAACAACCAACGGATCCAATTATCCTGGCCAATTCCATTCGTCAGTGGCTGCACGACAGTGGTTATGAATCCAGCCTGCAGTCTCCGATTCCCGGGCTGTCGTTGATTGGTCAGTCAGAGGCATTTCTGCAGCTGGTCCAATTCATTCATCAGATGGCTGAATACGATGCGCCGGTATTGTTAAAAGGCAAAACCGGTACTGGCAAAGAAGTGGCTGCCAGGGCTATACATTATTTGAGCTCCAGGCAAAGTAAGCCATTTATTGCCGTCAATTGCGGCGCATACAATGATGATCTGTTTATTGCCGAGTTGTTTGGCCATGAGCGCGGAGCATTTACCGATGCCAAACAAAAGCATCTGGGATTGGTAGAGCAGGCCCAGGGTGGTACATTATTTCTCGATGAAGTTGATAGCCTGAGCTTAAAGTCACAAGTATCATTATTGCGGTTCATGCAGGATCGTGAGTTCAGGCCCTTAGGTTCAGAGAAAGTTCGTCAGGCTGATGTGCGGTTGATTGCTGCCAGCAACCGGCCTTTGGAAGAGTGGGTGCAGCAGGGACGTTTTCGTGATGATTTACTGTTTCGTCTGGATATTCTAGGATTAAATTTACCCACCTTAAGCGAACGCGCAGAGGATATTCCATTGTTGGCGGAATATTTTATGAACCAATTCAGTCGGCAATATCAAAAGCCAGAAAAATACCTTCATGCGGATACTATCTCCTGGATGATTGATTATGACTGGCCAGGTAATATTCGCGAATTGGAAAACTATATACATCGAGTATTCCTGTTGAGTCCCACCGAAGAAATCCGCGTAACTCGGCCCAAAGGCGAACCTGAATTTTCGGTTTCGAAATACATGAAACATGAGTCAGGTAACTGTCCTAAACCGAATGAAAAATCAGCATCAAAGCCAAATGGGGTTGAAACATTACAATTGTTCAGCACGGCAAAAAATCAGGCGGTAGAGTTGTTTGAGCGTAATTATATTGACCAGGCATTACGGGTGGCTGGCGGAAACATCGCCAAAGCCGCCAGAATGGCTGGAAAAGAAAGACGTACATTTGGCCGTTTGGTAAAAAAGTACGGTATAGATAGCAATAATTATCATAGATAATTTCTTATTTGTTCATTGTGTCTTGGGAACCATTCAAAGTAATCAGAGTCTGTTTTTGTTTTTTGAAATTATGGGTGATTCCCCGTGTTATAAAAATTACATCTGCGTGCAACGCGCTGAGAATGATCAATCTCTACTGTATTTGTTTTTAAAAATGTAAATCATATACCTCATCATTTTGAGTAGTCGCGTCCATATTCATCTACAGAAAAATCGGTTTGAATGCCAGGCTGCACAGCCAGTTTCAGGTATAAACAACGGGTTCCCTTATGCAGAATCGATTGGTCTATGGCCAATTGGTCAGGTTTGTTCACATGGAGTACCTTGCACTTAAACCATGTCGTATTTTTGCACCATGCGGCAGGAAGAATGGCTTAAATTAAACCTGCTCTCAAAGATCACATGGTTATCAAACGAGTATTGAAAGAAGCCTGGACGATGAGCTGAGTAATGGTAATATGATGCTCGCCCACTTTTTTCGACAGGCATATTGAAGTGGATGAATAACATGTAACAGCTGTATATGAAGCTGTAGCTGTATTGTTGGATGAAGCTTGTGGCGCATTTGATTTTGTACCCCGCCAACAGAATTTACTATTCCCGCTGAGCTGGTAATAGCTTAAAAACACCGAAGGAAGAGGGCAAGCTGTGAACGTCAGTATTGCCCCTGTGACTTGTAACCTTTTCCGGTAGGCATATTGCCCATGAAAACTAAAACCTCCAGATCACCCTCTCCGCATGCCCACACCGTTGCAATAGTGGATGCTTATTCATCCGGTATCGATATTGCCCCTGCGTTTCAACAGGCCGGTTGTCAGTGTGTTCATATTCAGAGCCGGAATAATCTGCCAGAGAAGCTATTACATTCTTACCGGCCTGATTGTTTTGTCGAGCAATTAACTTACAGTAATACGCCCGGGTTCTGGCATCATCTTGAAGAACTGTCGATTACCGCAGTGGTAACCGGTTGTGAAACCGGTACGATGCTTACGGATCTGCTGGCGATGAAACTGACGTTACCCGGTAATGATTTTGCCAGCAGCCAGGTACGGCGAAACAAGCTGGCTATGCAGATGCAACTGAAGCTTGCCGGCCTGAAACACATTCCATCAACGTGTGTCAGCAGTATTGCAGAGATTGAGCAATATGGACCGGAGTTGTTGGAATACTCCGGTCGGGTGGTATTAAAACCTGTTGAAAGCTCAGGTACTGACGGCGTGTCCGTATGTGCCGATATGAATCAACTGCGACATGCCTTTAATATGTTGTTTGGTGCAGATAATCAATTGAATCTGCCTAATTCGGAAGTGCTGCTGCAACCATATATCGTTGGTGAAGAATATGTGGTGGATACCGTCAGTATGCATGGTCGTCACCGGTTATGTGCTATCTGGAAAATGGGCAAAGGTCAGCACAATGGTGGCTCGGCTGTCTGCGAGTTTACCGAACTGATCAGTTTGCCGGACGCGCAGTTAGCAGAGTTGCAGAACTACGTTTTTAAATGCCTGGATGTTCTTGGAATTCACTATGGTGCTGGCCATAGTGAATTGTTTCTAACGGCTCGAGGTTGGGTATTGATTGAAACCGGTGCCCGTATTCATGGTGCCGGTTTTCCGGTTTTGTCCAGGGATGCGCTGGCACAGACTCAGATTGATGCACTGGTGCAGTGTTATCTGGATCCGGATTTATTTATGGCGGCATTGAGCCGGCCTTATCGGCCATTAAAAGCACTGAAAATCAAAGAGCTGATCGCGTATCAAAGCGGTAACCTGAAAGCCGTAAGAGCGGTTTCGGATATTCGCGCGCGAGAAACTTTTCTGGCTTGTCAGCTACCGGAACAAGGCACCAGAATCTCCATCACTCGTGACGTATTCACATCTCCTGGCTGGGTTGCTCTGTGCCACGATGACCCTGAAGAAGTGGAGAATGATTACCAGTGGCTAACCCAATTAGAACAGCGGGGAATGTTTGATTTTGTCCCATGATTCAGAAAACCGTATGCAAGGATCCGGCTACATACTGGCCTATGCGTTTATCGGCGCAATCATCGATGTGGTGCTCTCTCACCTGCTGCAGAACCTTCCGGTATTCGTACTGCTATTCTGGACGTTTTTAGGTACCTGGAGTGGATTTGTCCTGATAACGCTGCTGTTCCGACCAGTGCGTTGGTCGCACACTCAGCCCCACTTACCATTAATTTTTCTGATCAATATTGTCACGGCTGGAGCCTGGGCGGGATTATTTATCGGCCTGAAATGGATAGAGCCGTCGTTAATGGTTGCCATCATATTTGGTTTATCGCCGGTGATGGGGGCTGCTTACGAATATTATCAGGGCAGGCCGATCAGTGGTCATTATCGAACCGTTATCGTGGGATTGACTCTGACAGCCGGCTTACTGTTATATTTGGCTGTAGACCACAAACGTTACAATCCGTTCTCATCCGTCTGGCTGTTCAGCTTTTGTTTGTTGCTGCTCTGTGGTCTGACAGCCATGAGTCTGTCTGCGTATACCTATTTGTCCCGCCATTTACACCAGCAGGACTTCTCCGCCGTTCAGGTACAGGCGTTGCGTTTTCCTCTGTTGTTGATATGTGTGGCGCTTGCTCTGCCACAGGATCACCGTCAGTACCTGTTCTCTGATCACTTTTGGTCATATCTTGCGGTGATTGTATTGCTCGGAAACATACTGCCGTTATGGTTACTACAGAAAGGGATTCAGCGTGCACCGGCCCTGTACGTGACCATCATCATCAATGTATCTCCGTTGTTGACCATGATCTTTGAGCTGTTTGATCCAGCACTCCAATACTATCATGGCAAATTACTGGCTATTTTACTGTTGTGTGGTCTGCTCATGCTCAGTAATGAAAAGCTGTTTTTAAGGATCAGGCAGACTTTGAAACAGGTTTGAGGTGATGTCGCCGAAATACCTCGCATTGTTGACTGAAGTCCAAAAAAGAGCCCGATCAAAATGCGTCGGGCGAAACAGTTCACCTGAGGTGACCTGACAGAATAGTGACGTGTGTATACAGATTCAGTCGGTGAGCGTAATGGTGCCGGACAGCCCATCAATCTCCACATGCTGAAAAGGTTTGAGTTGAGCAACCATTGGTCCGACGCCTACCACTGCGGGTATGCCGATCTCACGGGCAGTGACTGCGCAATAACTCAGCACATCACCCGCTTCTGCGATGACCCCTGCTGCTTGATAAAAAAACGGCAGCCAGCGGGGATGAGCATTTTTGATCACCAGAATAGCTCCGGCAGGCATTTGCTCAATATCGTCAAGACAATTGGCCCGATATACGACGCTGCATGCAATACCCGGGCTGGCAGGAATGCCGCATAAGGTTCCATTGCCAGGCTGTTGCACTGATCCGGAAGTCTCTTCACCGTTTGAATTGCGGTCGGCCAAATATGCTGCTTTCCGTGCCAACATCTGCTGGCGCAGAGTGGTTGGCAGACGCCACTGTTGTAGATCCTGAATTTCCGTTTGGGTGAGAAAAAACAAATCCAGGGGATCCGTTAATTCAAAACGTTGACCCAGAATCGTCAGGGTATGACGTAACAACTTCCCAATCTGGCTGGCTTGTACATTCTCCACTGTCTCGATAGCAGTAAAACTTTCTGCATAATGAACGAAGCCCTGCAACGTAAAATGATACTCAGCCGGTACCTGGTTAAACAGGGTTTTAAGTGCCGCCAGTTTGTCACGTTCCAATCGCGTCTGGGTATCAAAATCAAATACACGACCGGTCAGATCATGCAATAGTGTCCATACCGTGGTGGGGCTTTCATCCCAACCGGAATCGTAAAAATCCGAACCTTCCTGGTAATGCTCAATGCAGTGCAGTAGCGTTTGCCTGAAGCTTTCCGGGCATTGGGTTAACTCACTGATATCTGGTGGGTCCAATTGCTCCATCTGATGGCTGTACATCACTTGCACCTGTTTGACCAGTGATCGTATCAACTGATTGATCCTCGACGATTTAGTACGAGTGGCACCAATAAGGGCCAGAAAAAGCTGTTGGCTTTCCATTGGTTCGTACACAACCGTGGCCAGAATGTGATAGAGGTGGCGGCTGAAAAACTGTTTTGCCAGGGTACGGCGGATATACGCACCGAAATATTCATGCGTAAGACCCATTACCTGTTCGAGATGATATTGACACTGACTGAGTTCCGCCTGAGAAAGCTCTTGTTGCTCTAGCAGACGGACCTGAGCCAAAAAAGCATCCAGGTCATTGGCTGATTGCACCGGTAAATTCAACAGACTCTTTGATTGACGATAATATTCCGGTATTTCCAGTGAGTCTGGCTGGTGACCCGTACCGGGAGTTATACCACTGAGTGCCAGCTGCGCGATAATGGTTCGATTGCCATAAATGAATCCATCGCGATAACAGCATCCCCGGGTTCCTGTCATGATCAGTTCAGAGCCCTTGCTGGCTTCTTTGATTGATACATTCAAAGCGTTGCTGGCACAGTCACCCATCAAAGGAGTTAATGGTTCTGGGAACAGATGAATAGTTGATGCACGGTCTAGTTTGTCAGGCAGATTTTCCTGTGTACGAGTTTGCATCAGATATATCTGACGGCCAACTTGCACCCACTCAACACTACAAGGACATTTTTGTCCGTACATGACTGTTCTGGTAAAGCTGGCAAGACGAGTAACATCCGTGTTAGATAGCGGAACGTTCGTCGTTTGATCGGATAAACTGATCACCTCTGCTACCGGTTCGGAAGGTGCCGTTGAAAATGGCTGACTGCCAGTGGTTGCGTCAGTGGGCCATCGAACCATCCAGTCATGATGGCTGATAGGGCGATTATCTGTTTTGCTTCTTGCCGGTAAAATCAGCTGGACATGGCTCTCGTGAAACTCTCCGTTGAGTGGGTTGATTGAAAAAGCAATGCCAGATGCATCTGCTATTAACATCGGTTGTATCATGATGGCCATAGCGGTATCCATATGGGACAAACCATGCACCATACGGTAGTTAATGACTTCAGGACGCCACATTGTCTGTAAGGAACGCTTGATGTGATGCCAGACCTGGTCTCCGCTCAGGCTGAAATAGCTACCATACTGACCGCTGTGAATAGCATCACTATGGTCTGCAAAAGTTGCAGACGTTCGTAACACAAAAGTCGAGTCCTCTGGAAAGCTTGCCAGCCAATCCTGTAACTGCTCTTTGCTGTCGCGGTCCAGATCAATTCCCGCAAGTTCCGCACTTATTGTACGACTGAGTTTGTTCAGGTGCTTCGTAGATGTCAGATTCCGAAACAGAAAAGTATGTCGCTTGATCAGGGTATTGATCTGATCACGATAAAAATCAGCACTCAGAACCAGAGTTTCCGGAACAACGATATTCAGATCTTCATACAGAGTTCGATCGGCCAGTAGGTGAAGCTCAGACAGCATCTTGCTTTTGTAACCGATTTCGGAAACATCTGCTTTTTCGCTCAGACCATAAAAATAAGTCACATGTCTATTCCTGTTTGTAAGGTGAGAGCCGGCAAGGACAAAATCGCTCTTTAAAATTCATTCTTTAGTATGAAATGCATATCTCTGCTGAACGCCCTGTGTTCGTTCATATTCTGTCAATCAGGGGAGGAAAATGTCCTTCATAACAGCGTCTGCTATTGCTGAAAAAGTTTCGGAAGCATCAAACTTTTACAGCGTCCACAGCGGATTGAAGGCCTGATTGAGTAGAGGATATTGATAAATATTTCAGAGATAGAAACAAGATCGCTTATTCATTAACTGTGCGCATTAAAGGCAGATAAGCGACATTTTCCGTGGTTAACAACTTAGCGTTTATTCAGTACTATCGCGGCTCTTAGGGGTGTCCTGTCACAAAACAAGAGTGTTTCAAAATGCACAAAGTTGTTCACGTGATTTTTATGTTTTTGGGGCTGGCCAATAGCGGTTTAGCCGTTGCTCAAAATATCGGAGTGATGTTTGGAGGCATAAGCGAGAGAGCGGCAGATGCCAGTTCGATAGAAAAGTTGTGTATCGTTGAATCTATTCAAGAGCGGTCTGGAGTTACCTTTCGTATTTATGAAAATCATCGCAGTCGTATCGGCTCAGTTACTGCGGCGCAAAAAATGGTTGAAGATGGCGTTGACCTGGCGTTACTACCATTAATATCCGATGAGGCCATTGCGGCCATCTCTGTCTTAAAAGAGGCACATATTCCCTATCTGACCAGTGCGACCAGTGATAGTGTGATCAAGACCCCGAAGGAAGGCTTATCGCTGTTTCCCAGAAATAATGATCAGGCGGAAGCGTTAGCCCAGTTTTACCTGGAGCGCTATCCATCCAGGCCACTGGCAGTGATTACCGATGCCAGCAGTGCTTACTCCAAGCAGTTGTCAGCTCAGTTTATGAGCCAATTGAAAATCATGAATGCCTCCGTTGCGGTCACAGAGCATAACGTAGTGGGTGACAGCCTGCTTAAGCTTCCGGATTTATCGGGTTATGTGGTGTTTGCGGCCCTGTTAAACCCTAAAATCGCACTTCTTTATCGACAACTTAGAGATGATGGTAATGTCATCCTGATCGGCCCTGATTCCATTGGGGCACGTAAAGAATTTATCGAAATTGTTGGTCCGTCAATCGACAATAATGGGACCCGAATGGTTTTTCTGAAAAACTGGGATGGAGAAGTCAGGGGCCAATATAAAGATGATTTCTGGGCGGCATTTTATCAACGCTGCAGTAAACAAAGTCATCCAACCTTCGTAAATGCCTATGTCTATGACATGGTCTCGCTGGCTGTAGAATGGGGGCGTAGCCGGACCACAGAAGGCCCTCTGGCGGTATTGGCTCACAGTCATCGACCATCCATTTTCGATGGTCAACCCATCGTCTTTTCAGAAAGCGGTTATCGTCGGAAACACTATTTCTTTTATGAATACTCAGGGGGAGAAGAGGCCCACCTGATACCCTCATCCCTCAGTATTAGCCAGTCGGACTGAACTGATATCGGCAAAAAAGAGAGCAAATTTATGATCAGAGTTATGATAAATGGTGCCCGTGGACGTATGGGGACAGAAGCGGTTAAAGCGGTTAGCCAGGATCCGGAACTTGAGTTTGTGGGCGGCGTTGGTCGTGAGCATGATCTGGCTGCCATGATCCAGGAATTGCGCCCGGATGTTGTGGTCGAATTAACCGTTGCATCAGTCGGTTTCCAAAATACCAGAACGATAATCGAGGCTGGTGTTTGCCCTGTCGTCGGCACATCGGGTTTTCAGCAACAACAGGTTGCTGAGTTGCAGGCGCTTGCTGCAGAGAAAAAAGTGGGGGGTGTTATTGCTCCAAACTTTTCCATTGGTGCTGTATTGATGATGAAGTTTGCCGAAATGGCCGCCCGCTACCTGCCGGACGTGGAGATTATAGAGGCTCACAGCCCCAAGAAAGAAGAAAGTCCTTCCGGTACGGGTATTCGTACAGCCGAACTTATTTCTCAGGCCTGTACTATGGAAAGGACACCCACTAATTCCAAAGAACTGTTAGCCGGTGCCAGAGGGGCGCTATTACAGCATGTACCCATCCATTCAATACGCCTGCCCGGTATCGTCGCACAACAAACGGTATTTTTCGGCGGTCTCAGCGAAACTCTGAAAATTGAACATAACTCTCAGCACAGGGAATCGTTTATGCCGGGAATATGCCTGGCCTGTAAGAAAGTTGGGCAGTACCAGCAACTTTTTTATGGGTTGGAATATATATTGGAATAGCGATCAAAATGTTTAATGCTTTCCCTAGCACCTGAATGGCGATTCATTGATTTTATTGAGCTCGTATGGATCCAAAGGTTTTTATTTCAATTTACATTGTATGGATGCTGAAATTGGTTTGCCGGGCAAAATCAGTAGCTTAACCAGGATATAATAAATGAGATTAAAGCTCTCAATACTGATCTTGGCTGCAATAATGTCAGGTATTGTAATTACAACCATTATTGCAAAATTCTTGAACCCAATACCAAGAGCCTCAGTATTCCTGCGTGATGTGACATCCTCCTATAGCTTTATGGATGATGTCTACCAATTTAATGTCCCTGCACTTGAACGACGTATGTCAAATTGGGCTAATCATCTTTATGAAACCACAGGTCTTCCTATTTGTCTGTCTTCTAAATTTTTAAACTTCCAGGAAGTTTCTGACATTAATATTTCTGTTTGCTCCAATGGAACCAAATTGTCGGAGCTTGCTCGAAAATCCACAGACAGCGGTAGCGTTGATATTCGATTGGGAGAGAAATTACTGGGAGAGATTGAATGGTTAACCCAGGTCAGGTTTAATTTTTCGCTGTTCTTTAAGATATATGCATGTTATTTGGTTGCTTCCTCTGTGGTTTTGCTATCAGGTTTCTTTCTGTTCTTCTATAAGCCAAAAACTGAGCATAACCAAGATCAGGAATCGAATACATTAACGGTATCTGACATACGGCAATCCTTGTCTCGAGTTATGGGAAGCAACCGTCGCATAGTTGGTTTTCATGATAACTGGGTATATGGCGAGAGGAGTCATCCATACATTAATTTTATAAATCTCGATGGTTCAAAACTTCGCATAAGGGCATCGCTCAGTGATATTGCTGTGATATTTCCCGGCACCCGCCATATCAGCAGAAGTGCAATTATTAACACTGCTGTTGGAGTCCATCAGTTTCGGGAAAACCAGGTGATATTAACCATTAAAGGTGAGTCTCAGATATTCGATATAGATCCTTCTTATATGGAGATGGTAGTCATTTGAGAATTTAGCTGACATGCGCTTCGAGTGGAGTTGGAGACGCCTTATTAAACCATGCTTCTGATATCGATTGGGTACCAGCAAGCCGCAGTGTTCCCGGTCATGTGCATTTGGATTTTGAAGATCTAGCGGGTTTTCAACCCGATCGACAAATCGGTGCTGTTGATGGTGTCGTTTTAATTCCTCCAAGAGTTGAGCCTCTGCACGGATTATTTCCGGAGCCAGATGAATATCATGAATATATGGGAAAAACATACGTGAACCCATTACAAGCATTAAGAATGGTGCTGGATGTTCAGCAGTTCCCCAAGCCATTTAAGATTGTAATTGTGAATGGATTAAGCTCTGTATGTGCATTACCACACTATGGTGCTGCTAATACCATGCGCTTGGCATGGGTGGGACACAGTAAGAGCATTGCTCTGACGTTGGCTGATCAAGGAGTCAGAATAAATACACTATCGTTGGGAGCAGTACGTACGGATTCATATATTCATAAACTGCAACGTAAAGCCGAAAAAAATCAGAGAACTTATGAAGAACAAGTTGACCATCGAAACCGACAATGTTCCGAGTGGCAGGTACTCAACGCCTGAAGACATTGCACAAGCGATTCTATCGTTACTCGGTCCAATGTCTGACCAAATGACCGGTCAGAACCTGGTTATGGATGGCGGCTTTTTTCGAGGATATTAAATTCACAAACCTTTTAAAATTTTTTAAAGGACACCCATCTTGTTTTAAAGGACACCCACCTCGCGTCTTCTTTAAAGGACATCCACTTGGGTTTTATGGTTTTATTTATGGGACACCCATTTATGTGGAAAGGTGTTTTTGAAATATTTTCGGAGACACCCACTTTAAAACTTGATCAATTTTTCGATAGCAGGCATTATTCAGTACTGTATATATATCAGGATGAAGCCATGGCCCGATCAAGGAAGTCGCAGATATCACTCCATGCCACCCCGTACTATCATTGTACCTCCCGCTGCGTTCGACGGGCCTTTCTCTGCGGCTTCGATCCTCTCACTCAAACCAGTTACGAACACCGCCGCCAGT
>NZ_JBNKSF010000032.1:0-1577 GCF_050297175.1 Gynuella sp.
CGTCATACATTCGGGTTTGCATTTGCCACAACGCAGACAATTCTTGATGGAATCGTTAATTTCTCCCATCTCACTGTTTTCAAGAATGAGCGCTTCCTGTTCCAGCAAGCGTAATGATGGCGTGTAGGCATTGCCTAGCCCTGAACCTGTCAGTAATTTCCCCTTGCTAAAATGCTGCTCTGGATCGATCTGTTGTTTGTATTTGGCGAAAGCTTCAAGTTTGTCAGTTTCCAGATACTGGATCTTTGTCAGGCCAATACCATGTTCGCCGGAGATTACACCGTTCAACGACGTAGCCAGCTGCATGACTTCATCTACAATCAGGTCGGCCTGATGCAGCATTTCATAATTATCAGAATGAACCGGGATATTGGTATGCACATTGCCATCACCCGCATGCATGTGTAATGCAACAAATAGACGCGAATCTTTGACCTTTTCATGGATTTTCGCTAACTGATTACGCATATCTGCGTACTCAAGTCCCGAAAAGATTTCATCCATCTGCTTTTTGACCTGTCGCTTATAGCTAATCCTTAATTGATTACGCAACAGGCAATCGATCACTCTATCGTCTTTATCGAGTTCGAAGTCCAGCTGTTCAGCAAAGTTACTGGCTGGACTGTCAAAGTGTGCCAGCCATTGTTCCCATTGGGCTATCTGAGCGACCAGACGGGTTATGGCAAAGTCAATCTTGGACAAAAATAATTCATCAGGATCGGATGATTTCTTTATCTTTTGCTGACGATCACTCAGGTATTGTTTTAGCGCAATACATATTTCTACCTTATTACTGATCGATTGGCGGATATTGATGATTTCAATACCACGACTGTAATCACTCAGGTTTTCCAGCGGGATGACTACGTCTTCGTTGATCTTAAATGCATTGGTATGTGCCGAAATGGCTGCGGTACGTTTTCTATCAGCCCAGAATCTTTCACGAGCAGGTTTACTCACCGCAATAAAACCTTCGGCCTGACGTTTATTTGCTAGCTCTACAACTGTCGAACAGGTAGCCGCCAGTAAATCTTCATCGTCAGAAATAATATCCGCCAGCAACAGCATCTTTGGTTGGTCCGAGCGATTAGCTTTGGTGCTGTATTGAACCGCTTTTATGTACCTCGTATCCAGATGTTCCAGTCCTGCAAGCAGTACACCATCGGTTTGATCTATCAAATCCTTGATTTCTACAATAGCCGCCACGTCCTTGCCTGAATCCTGATTGAAGAATTCCAGGCACACAGTACGGGTAAACTCAGGTATCGGGTGCAATACAAAGGTTGCTGAGGTAATCAGGCCATCGCAGCCTTCTTTCTGGATACCAGGCAAGCCCGCCAGAAACTTGTCGGTAACGTCTTTACCTAGCCCAACCTTTCTAAAGGTCTGCCCAGGTATTTTCAGTATCTCTGGTTTGGATAAGACTTTACCGGTTCCTCTTTCGGTACGTGTGATTTCGAACTCAACCGTTTCCTGTAGATGGATCTTGCCCATATTGTGGTTGAGGCGTTTAACCTCCAGCCAGTTGGCATCTGCGGTGACCATCTTCCAGCTCAGCAGGTTATCCAGCGTAGTAC
>NZ_JBNKSF010000033.1:0-1545 GCF_050297175.1 Gynuella sp.
CTTCTCATCTGCCACCTGTCCCCAAACATCAAGGTAAGGTCATCAAACACTTCAATCAATAGGTACCAGTATCTACCCATGGCAACTCATTAGCGTCAGAGAATCACCTCGTAGTCCTGCTTCCTTACGTCTGATGCGTAATCCATCCGAATCTTAAACATCTGCAGCCTGTATGGCTGATCGCTCGCCGTTCGCACGGGCACTGCTCAAACACCCACACAGAGACAGCACTCTCCATGAGATCACAAAACCAAGAACAGACGCTGCAAGGAATAATCTGAAGACACGCATTGGGAGGCGCATCACCATCGATTTTTTTGAAGAGCGAGAAAGGGGAGAGCATGTCGACAAAGCTGAGGCCGCTCTTGCGGCAGGCGGCCTCGGCGAGCGGGGTGGTCAGCACCATCACCACCGGGGTGATCTCCTCGAGGAGGAGCCGCCCCAGGTAGCTCCGGAGCGGATCCATCGGTCCAAACCCCTAGCAGAGCTGGTGGGGCTGGTCCCAGCGCGGCGGGCGAGACAAATTGGGCGAGCGAGTGACTCGATGGAGAGGGCTGGATGGGGCTTCGAAGCAAGTAGTTGGCTTTTGCCCGGAGAAGCAGGTGATCTCCGGCGACGGCGCCGGTGACGGACTGACGGTGGTAGCGCTGGTGGTGATCTGATCTGAGAGGGCGCCAGGTAGAGACGACTGGGAAGCTGCAGCTGGCCTGTCCGTGGCGCATACTTGGGCTTCAAAGATTGGGTCCAGTTACCGCGCGACGGTCGCCAAAGCGTCCCGGGCTCCCGAGTAGTGTTTGAAAATTCGGCGAAAAAGTAAAATTGAATATTCTGGTTTTTAAAAATTTTGGTAAAAATCAGTGAAAATTAAGAAAATTTGGCTGAAATGTACCAGAGACGACGTAGGAACAGTGAAAACCAACGACACAATGCGACCGATTTCACCGGTAAATCAGTCGGTTTTACCGATAAATTGATCGGTTTTTCTGAAAATCGGTGTGGCGACTTTCTGGGTGGTTTTTGTCGGAAACCGATTGATTTTTGCCGAAAGTCAGTAAATGGAACAAAAAATCATGAAAAATAACGATATGACATCTACTAAATTTATACATGCAAATAATTCATAATACACGTAAATAAATACCATTAGAGTCATACATATTACACAACTCAAGACCATAAGAATCATATATAGTACATGTAAATAATCCATGATGCATATAAATAAACCACTACATTGGTTGTGCATGCTGCATTGTATAATACTCATCCGTTGACATGAACATAATACCTTGGGTTTAAAGAAGATGTGTCTTATGTTCCTGCCATATAAAGTTGATTCATTCAGCAGTGTTTTGCCAGTCCTGTTAACACATGTTATACAGTTCCAGATCAACACACTCGTAAACCCACCGGTTAGGTTGCTGATTGTGAATGTCTGGGATGTGATATGTATATGAGTCAGGTATGGGGAGATTATCAGTCCACTGAGAAGATGAGCCAGAACTATCCACCGGAGCATTAGCCGCACTTACTGGAATTCTTGAT
>NZ_JBNKSF010000034.1:0-229111 GCF_050297175.1 Gynuella sp.
GAGTTCGCTTACTGATAATTCTCTTATGCGTCTTACCAGCCAGCGCCCACACGAATTGCCTGATTAACTTTTAAAGATCATGCCCAATCAAGGGTCTTAGTTGCTTCAGCGGTTACCCCCGAAGCGAGGCGCGCATTCTACCGAAACGGAGTCAGCTGTCAATACGCAAGTTATTAATTAATCTAATTTTTTTAAAAATAATTTAAAAGCAGACCAAAACTACTTAACAACTTTAAGCGTTGGCTTCGTTTTGGTGGATTCTTCCCGATCAGAATCTGGATCAGGTTCAACAGGAGCCACATCAAAAGCCATACCCTGGCCATTCTCTCTGGCAAAAATAACCATAATGGACTCAACAGGCACAAACAGATGCTGCGCCACACCACTAAATCTGGCTGAGAAACTTAAAAATTCGTTATTGAACTCGTAATCTCTTATCGCCGTAGGAGACACATTCAGTGTGATCTTGCCATCTTTAACAAATTCCTGGGGCACTTCGACCCCAGGATACTGAACATCAACAACCAAATATGGCGTACAGCCATTATCAACGATCCAGTCGTACAACCCTCGAACCAGATATGGTTTATTTGAAGTCATAGCCTGCAAAATCAGTCTCTCATCTCACGTTCGACTTCTGATAGGCTAACCTGGAATGACTCTCTCTCGAAAACCAGATCCATGTACTTAAACAAATGCTTAGACTGTTTTTCCGGCAGCTCAATTCCCAAATCATTTAAACGCCACAAAATAGGCGCAACACAACAGTCTACAAGAGTAAACTCCTCACTCATGAAATACGGTTTTTCTTCAAATATCGGGGCGGTGCTCAAGAGACTCTCTTTCAGCTCTTTTCTTGCCCGATTTACACCTTCTTTGGTCTTCGCCGCAACAATAGTATCTACAAGCTCACACCAATCTCTTTGAATGCGATGCATAAACAACCGACTTTCTGCACGAGCTACAGGATAAACTGGCAGCAATGGAGGATGAGGAAAACGCTCATCAAGATATTCCATCATCACGTTTGGCTCATACAAAACCAACTCACGGTCAATCAATGTCGGTAATGTTTGATAAGGATTTAGCTCTCGAAGTTCTTCAGGAATGTTATCTGGATCGACATCTTTGATCTCAACAGCGACACCTTTCTCAGCCAATACAATACGAACACGATGACTATAATGGCTGGACGGATCAGAAAAAAAAGCCATTGAAGAACGTTTGGTAATAACGCCCATCGAAGTACCTCATAAATATACAGTTAACAAACGAGTGTGGACCTCTATAAGGCCCACACCAAAATCAGCGAATTAAAGACACTATTAATGAATGTCTTTATGCAACTCGCGCGTATACAGGAACGAAACTGCATACAGCACAATTAGAAATGCAAACACCATTATGCCAATTCGCTTTCTATCCATCTGGGCCGGTTCCCCCATATACTGAAGGAAGTTAGTAATATCATAAACGGCGGCGTCATATTCCTCACTACTCAGACTTCCCTGAATTGCATATGACTCACAACTTTCATCAGACATGACATTACCGGTCAAAGGATCAAACTTGGTTTCACCAGATATCTCTGGTGCCGAAGCACACAAACCTTGGAGGCCTATCAATACATGAGGCATTGCCACATCTTTGAACACTGTGTTATTAACCCCCCAAGGGCGGGATTCATCAGCATAAAAGCCTTTTAGGTAGCTATAAATCCAATCAGCACTACGAAACCTTGCTTCCAGAGTCAAATCGGGAGGAGTTGCTCCAAACCATGCCTTAGCGGACTTTGGCGGAATAGAGTTTTCCATCAACTCCCCGGTCTTGGCTCCAGTAAATATCAAATTTTCTGCAAACAAGTCATCAGGAATATCCAGGTCTTTGGCTATCCGATTATAGCGAGCGTACTTAAGACTATGACACCCTATACAATAGTTCATAAAAAGCTTTGCACCATTCTGCAAGGATTCCTTATTGGTCAAATCCGTTTTGATATGGGCCAGCTCCACCTCTTCTTCAGCTGCAAATACAAACAAAGGAGACAGCAGCAACACTACAGCAATAATCACTCTTCTCATCATGAAACCCTCTCTGGAACCGGCTTCGTCTTTTCAATTTTCGTATACCAAGGCATTAGCAGAAAAAAAGCAAAATAAACTGCTGTCGATACACGAGCAATCAATGTATTCAATTCTGTCGCCGGTGCCGTTCCAAGATAAGTCAGTACACAAAAAGCAATTGCAAACAACACAATTGCCAGCTTGCTCAGAATTCCTTTATATCTCCACGACTTCACAGGAGAACGATCAAGCCATGGCAATACAAACATAATCGCAATCGCAGAAGCCATCATAATCACACCGCCCAATTTTGAAGGTATGGCTCTCAAGATGGCGTAGAAGGCGCCATAGTACCAAACAGGTGCAATGTGCGGAGGAGTTTTAAGATTGTTGGCAGGTTCAAAGTTGGCATGTTCCAGGAAGAAACCACCACCTTCCGGATAGAAAAATATAATTCCACAGAATACAAACAGAAAAATAACAACTGCAGGTAACTTACCCAAAGTGAAATAAGGATGGAACGGAACACCATCAAGTGGCACGCCATTTTTATCAAGGTGTTTCTTGATATCAATGCCTTCTGGGTTATTGGAACCAACTTCATGCAACGCGAGAACATGCACCACAACCAACAATGCCAGCACCAGTGGCAACGCAATGACATGTAACGCAAAGAAGCGATTCAGTGTAATTCCAGAAATCAGATAATCACCACGAATCCATTGTTGCAAGCCTTCACCAATATATGGAATGGCTCCGAACAGTGAAATAATAACCTGAGCCCCCCAGTAGGACATGTTGCCCCAGGGCAGGATATAACCCATGAAGCCTTCTGCCATCATGGCAACATAGACAAACATACCAAACAACCAGATCAGCTCACGTGGTTTCTGGTAAGAACCGTATAATACACCGCGAAACATGTGCAAATAGACCACCAGAAAAAACATGGAGGCCCCTGTAGAGTGCATGTAACGGATAAGCCAGCCGAACTCCACATCACGCATGATGTATTCTACAGAACGGAAAGCTTCTTCAGATGATGGCACATAGCTCATTGTGAGCCATATACCCGTAAGAATCTGGTTGGCAAATACAATCATTGCCAACAAACCAAATACATACCACCAGTTAAAGTTTTTAGGAGCGTAATATTTGGACATGTGCTTTTCATAAGCACTGGTGACAGGCAAACGCTGATCAATCCATACCATCAAAGGGTGTTTCTTTGCTGCCATTATGCTGCTCCTCCGTCTTCACCTACGATCAAAGTGGAACCATCATAATGATGTGGCGGCACGACCAGGTTTGCAGGAGCAGGAACCCCCGAAAATACCCTTCCAGACAAATCATATTTTGAACCATGACATGGACAGAAAAATCCGCCAGGCCACTTTGGATCAAAGGACTCCGGTTGAACCTCATAGAATAGTTTGGGCGCACAACCGAGGTGGGTACAGACACCCTCGACAACGAGAATATCGCTGCCATCAATAGCCCGCGCATCATTCTTTGCATAAGCAGGCTGTTGCGCCGCATTATCACTCTCAGGGTCCAACAAGCGACTCTTAAGAGCCTGAGAATCCAATTCTTTCATAACTTCAGGCGAACGTTTAAGAATGTATATAGGCTTGCCTCGCCACTCCTCCGTGATCATTGCACCTACATCTATTTTGGATAAATCAACACTAACGGGACCCCCAACCGCTTTCGCTTTTTCGCTGGGATTCCATGATTTCACAAATGGGACAGCCACCCCGACAACACCAACAGCGCCGACAGCCGCTGTTGCTGCACCAAGGAAACGACGCCGACCCTTATTTACGCCGCCTTGAGTCATTAGATATTCCTCTACCTAAATCTAAGTCTGGAAGATAATAATAGTTATAAGAAAACTGAGGGCATTTATTGGGCACAGCATGGTAAAAAAAAACACATTCGCTTACAAGAACAGTTGTAACTCTCTTGCAAAAAACATTAAGCACATATAAAAACGCCCGCAGTTGCGGGCGTAACCGATACTTAACGTTTTGAGAACTGTGGCTTTTTACGCGCTTTGCGAAGACCCACTTTTTTCCGCTCTACAGAACGGGCATCACGAGTCACATAACCTGCTGCACGCAACGGTGAACGTAAATTCTCATCATATTCAATGAGAGCACGAGTCAGACCATGGCGAATTGCACCCGCCTGACCGTTACCGCCACCACCAACAACATTCACGAATACGTCAAACTTATCAGTCATTTCAACTAGCTCAAGCGGCTGACGAACAACCATTCTCGCGGTTTGACGACCGAAATATTGATCCAGAGGGCGATTATTAACTACGATATCGCCTTTACCGGGACGTAAAAAAACTCTTGCGGTAGAGCTCTTACGACGACCAGTTCCATAGTACTGTTGTGTCATACCAATTCCCCGTTAGATATCCAGTTCTTTAGGTTGTTGAGCAGTATGAGGATGCTCAGAACCTGCATACACTTTGAGCTTTGAAAGCATCGCCCGACCCAGAGGATTACGGGGCATCATACCTTTCACAGCCAGCTCGATTACCTGCTCTGGCTTATGATCGATCAGCTTTTCAAAAGACATCTCTTTGATACCGCCCGGGAAACCTGTGTGACGGTAATACATTTTATCTTTTGACTTCTTGCCTGTGACGCGCACTTTTTCTGCGTTCACAATCACAACATAGTCTCCAGTATCCACATGGGGAGTATACTCCGCCTTGTGCTTACCTTTCAGGCGTCTAGCCACTTCTGTTGCCAGACGTCCCAATGTGCGACCTTCTGCATTTACTACATACCAGTCACGTTTTACTGTTTCATTTTTTGCGTTAAAAGTTTTCATTTAACTCCGCCTACTAGTGTGGGGGGCTCGGGGGAGGTTAAATTCACCGATATTTAAGGACGCGCGATGATACATAAGCTACCCCGGAGACACAAGCCCAAAATACTCTTTTTAGTCTGAACAGGATTGCCAGGAAGTAGCCGAAACATACACTTAAAGAAACTGCTGCTTTTCTTTTAGCTTGATCAACCCCACCGCCAGTACCGCAATACATAATGCAGTTACCACAAACATACCCGCCGTCGACTGCTGAATGCCTTCTGCGACCACCTCCGGATCAATGTGCGGAGCCGCAAAGTATGCTACCGATACAGAGATAAATGTCACAATAAACATCCAGACCATGAAATAGCCCTTTGCATCACGCTCGGTGATTCGACGATGATCAATAGTTCCCTGCAACAGCAAATAACCGCCACCGCTCAACAACAACACCAAAATGACAAGACCAACAAAATAAACCAGCATACTTGTTCACCGTACATGTATGATCATATCAACATTGACGGAGCAACACTGGCCTCACATGAGCCAACAAGCTAATGATTTTTGTATTGTATTCATTGCTTCATCAGCCCAAATGAACGACCTTTTAGTGCTCTCGGGTTTTATCAAAGCGCACTTTGGGATACTTTTCCACCGCCAACTGCAAATTCACCATATTGGGAGCGATATAAGTCAGATTGTCGCCACCATCCAAAGCCAGGTAGTCGTGAGCTTTTTTCTTGAAATCCTCAAGATCAGCTTCACTGTCCGCGCTGACCCAACGCGCCGTGGCTACGCTGATAGACTCATAGCTCGCCTCAACTTTATATTCCGTTTTCAAACGATGCACCACCACATCAAATTGTAGGGTTCCTACAGCGCCGACAATAAGATCATTGTTTTTGAGAGGCCTGAAAACCTGCACAGCACCTTCTTCAGACAACTGAATCAATCCCTTATGCAACTGCTTGGCCTTAAGTGGATCCCGCAACTGGATGCGGCGAAATAACTCGGGCGCAAAATTAGGGATCCCAGTAAAACGAAACATTTCACTTTCAGAAAAAGTATCACCAATCTGTATTGTTCCGTGATTATGCAGACCAATAATATCCCCGGGATAGGCTTCTTCAACCTGTGCTCGGTCTCCCGCCATAAAGGTCAACGCATCTGAAATTCGCACGTCCTTATTAATACGTACGTGCCGAAGCTTCATTCCTTTCTCATACTTACCTGAGCATACCCGTAAAAAGGCAACACGATCGCGGTGATTAGGATCCATGTTTGCCTGAATTTTGAAAACGAAGCCAGAAAAGGAAGAATCTGTCGCAGCAACAGGACCTTTATTAGTCTCTCGCCCAAGAGGGGCAGGCGCCCACTGAACCAGACCGTCAAGCATATGATCAACCCCGAAGTTTCCGAGCGCGGTACCAAAAAACACCGGGGTCATCTGCCCGGCCAGAAACTCTTCAAGGTCAAATTCATGAGAAGCAGCCCTAACCAGCTCAACGGACTCGCGAAGATCATCAATATCGTCTTTCAGCAACTGCGAAGCCTCTTCGGAATCCAGCCCCTTAATAACTCTAAGTTCCTGAATGGTATGCCCCATACCGGACTGATACAGAATGATTTCATCTTTATATAGATGATATACCCCTCTGAAGCCCTTGCCTGAACCAATTGGCCAAGTAATGGGTGCACAGGAAATTTTCAGCACATCTTCCACTTCGTCCATTAACTCGATGGGATCCCTGATATCACGGTCCAGCTTATTCATAAACGTAATAATGGGCGTTTCGCGCAGCCGAGTAACATCCATCAGTTTAATGGTCCGCTCCTCTACCCCTTTGGCAGAGTCGATCACCATCAAACAGGAGTCCACTGCAGTGAGAGTACGGTAAGTATCTTCAGAGAAATCTTCGTGTCCCGGGGTGTCCAGCAGATTGACCAGAGAGCCAGCATATGGAAACTGCATGACTGAGGTTGTCACCGATATACCACGCTCACGCTCCATCTCCATCCAATCTGATTTGGCTGCCTGACCGGACTTTTTACCTTTTACCGTACCCGCTGTCTGCAAGGCCTTTCCAAACAGAAGCACTTTCTCGGTAATGGTGGTCTTACCCGCATCAGGGTGCGAGATGATCGCAAAGGTTCTACGTTTATTGATTTCGTCAAGAAAATTCTGATCTGCCATTTAAACAATCTTTTTTTGGTTTGTTAGCAGGATTTGTCCACCGCCCTGAAAACATTCATTCAGCGCATCAAGCAAACCCAATCCTTCTGGTGGGTGAAATTGGGCGCCATTCTCGCTGATCTCGACCTCTTAGACAATCAGTCCTTTCTATAAACGCACTCACTACAGGACCGCTAAATATCCAATAACCCAAAACAGCAACAAATCAGGATGGTACCGAAATCGCATAAATTATGTACATTGTGTCGAAACGGGCTTATCAATCGACTTACAGAACTAAAGCGGGAAGACCGCTTCGTATCATTGAGTAGTATTTTTTAACACCAGGCTTAAAGATGACCGTTAAACTGCAAACACCTGAGGATTTTCTGCTAGCGGCAAAGCATGCCGAAATCAGAAGCTTCCGACAACTGGCTATAAACTGCGAGCTGACTCTTGGAGTCAGTCTGCTGATACATGCTCTGCAAAGAGAGCGAGGCCTCTCCAACGGCTATCTCAAATCGGTCGGGCAACGATTCAGTCAGCAGCGAATGACTCAAATTGAACTATGCCAGCAAGCAGAACAACAATTTCGCGACTCGCTGAAACTGATCACAGAACCCAACCCGTTTCATGACAGCAGCCGCCTATTAAGTAGCATCGCCTTTGTCATACAGTCGCTCAATGAACTGCCCATATTACGCGAAAAGATAACCTTATTACGATCCAATGCTATTGAGTCCACTCAGGCGATAAGCAGTCTGGTTGCCGGATTACTGGCTGTGGTATTTGAAACGGCAGATATTTCAACTGACCCGGACATTACCCGGGCACTGGCAGCCATGTTTAATTTTATGCAGGGTAAAGAATATGCCGGACAGGAGCGCGCCTGGGGGGCTATAGGTTTTACCGCCGGACAGTTTGAACAGGAGCAGCTCGACCGACTGAAAAACATCCTGCATGCCCAACAACGCTGTTTCGATATATTCGAACAGCTTGCCTCCCCCTCAATCAGCCAAGAGTGGTCACGTCTTGTTTCAAACGACCTTGCGACGGAGATCCAGAAACTGCGTACGGTATTACAACGCCTCTCAGCACAACAAACGGTTTCAACCGAGCTAAGTGAGATCTGGTATGACCTTACAACAGAGCGCATAGACAAGATGCATGTTTTGGAACAACAACTGTCCACCGATCTTATGCAATTGAGCCAATCAAAGTTAAAAGATGCAGAACAAGAACTTAAACACTATCAAAACCGCATTGAAACCAGCGCCGGCATTCAACCACCTACAACAACATTACTGAACCTCCCCTTGGAACCTACAATCCCCCAAGCAGCAGACACTACTATTTACCACCTGCTTCAGGATCAGACCGTCCGTTTGCAACAACTCAGCAACGAACTGGCAGAAGCACGCCAGGCACTGACTGAGCGCAAACTACTGGAAAGAGCTAAAGGCCTGCTGATGCAGTATCGACAATTGACAGAGGAACAGGCTTATAGACAACTACGTGAGAGTGCCATGGAATCCAATCAGACACTTACAGTCGTGGCACAGAAAGTTATCAAAGCAATAAATCACATAAAGTCCTCTCAATGACCTTTGACAGAGCATTGCTCCTGATGCTTGAACCGGAAAAGTGCAAAACCAAGCCGACAAAAATCTTTCATTACACCGACCACTCTTGTAATCCTGCGACATACAAGGATTTTTAAGAGCTGGCACTATCTTTGATTATGCTTACCACGGAAAGGTTAGTTTTATAGCTGATGAATGACTGAAGACATATTGATGACACGGTCGATACGACTTCTACATTTTTTAGGCTGACAATTTAGGTTTTTGGATAACGGTGTCCATCAGTCCTTCTTACATAAAGAGAAGGGTTGGCGGATGCCGTTTTTTTTTGCTTATTCAAAAGAGGCTCCCGGCATGAATAACTTCGGACGCAAAAAGCTGGTTGTGATCGGTAACGGCATGGTCGGCCACCACTTACTGGAAACCCTGGCGGACCAGCAACAGCTGTCTTCCTTTGACATTACGGTTTTCGCTGAAGAACCACGCTTGGCTTACGACAGAGTGCACCTGAGCAGCTACTTCTCCGGCTCAACTGCGGATGATCTGTCACTGGGGTGCCTCGACCAGTACCAACAATGGGGTATTACCGTACAACTAAATGAACAGGTAACAGGAATTGATACTGAGGCACAAGAAATCATTTCTGCATCTGGAGCCGTTACCCACTACGACAAACTGATCCTGGCTACCGGCTCTTATCCCTTTACACCTCCCATTAGCGGCAAGAACGATACAAACAGCTTGGTATATCGAACCATTGAAGACCTTGAGCGAATAAAATCAGCGGCAACTGATAGTCGCGTTGGCGCAGTTATCGGTGGCGGCCTGTTAGGGCTTGAAGCCGCCAAAGCACTGAGGGATCTTGGTTTGGAAACTCATGTAGTGGAATTTGCCCCCCGGTTGATGGCCATCCAACTGGATGAAGATGGCGGCAATCTATTAAAGGAAAAAATCACGGCACTTGGCGTTCAGGTCCATACCGGTAAAAATACGCAAAGCATTGGTCCGGGAGAGCAGCACAAATATCGCCTGAATTTTGCTGATAACTCGGCACTGGAGACTGACCTGATACTATTTTCCGCAGGTATTCGGCCCAGAGATGAACTGGCCAGATCATGTGGTCTCGCCGTTGGTGAACGAGGCGGCATTGTTATAGACAGCAATTGTCTGACATCCGACCCCAACATTTATGCCATTGGCGAGTGTGCCTTGTGGAATGGTCGCATTTTTGGCCTGGTAGCTCCCGGATACAAAATGGCGAAAGTGACCGTTGCCCACCTTACCAATCAAAATGATCAGTTCATTGGTGCAGATATGAGTACCAAGTTAAAACTGCTGGGGGTAGACGTCGGTTCGATTGGCGATGCTCATGGTCACAGCGATGGCTGTATCAACTATCGCTATCTGGATGAGGCCGCGCAAAGTTACCGACGTATCGTGGTCAGCGCCGACAAGAAGCGCCTTCTGGGTGCAGTTCTGGTAGGAGACAACAGTCGTTATGACACACTATTACAATATGCGCTGAATGGGATAGAGCTACCTGCCCAGCCAGAATCTCTGATCCTCCCACTGGCGGAAGGTTCAGCGCCGACTCTTGGTCCCGGCTCACTTCCTGACAGCGCAACCCTTTGTTCCTGCTTGAATGTCACTAAAGGTGATATCCAGGCAGCGATCGATGCCGGCGCCATGAGCCTGACCGATGTTAAAAACACCACCAAAGCATCCAGTGGTTGTGGCGGCTGTGCTGCGTTATTAAAAAGCGTCGTAGATCATGAGCTCGCACAACGTGGAGTCGAAATAAATAAAGATCTCTGTGAGCATTTCAGCTACACACGTCAGGACCTTTACAACCTGGTCCGGGTGGAAAACATTCATTCTTTTGACGAGTTAATTCACAAACATGGAAACGGACTGGGATGCGATATCTGCAAACCCACCGTCGCGTCGATTCTGGCCTCCTGCTGGAACGAACACATCCAGATCCCGAGACACGTACATCTACAGGACACTAACGACACGTTCATGGCTAACATGCAAAAAAATGGTACATATTCCGTTGTACCTAGAATTGCAGGAGGAGAGATCACTCCGGCCAAGCTGAAAGTGCTGGCAGAAGTGGCAGATAAATATCAACTTTATACCAAGATTACCGGTGGTCAGCGCATCGACTTATTCGGTGCACAATTGCATCAATTACCACTGATCTGGGAGGAATTGATTGCAGCCGGTTTTGAGACCGGCCATGCCTATGGTAAAGCCGTACGCACGGTTAAATCCTGTGTTGGCAGCACTTGGTGTCGTTACGGCCAGCAGGACAGCGTTGGTAAAGCAATTGACATTGAACACCGCTATAAAGGCCTGCGAGCACCTCACAAACTAAAATTTGCCGTCTCCGGTTGTACCCGCGAATGCGCTGAAGCTCAAAGCAAGGACATTGGTATCATCGCTACTGAAAATGGCTGGAACTTGTATGTCTGTGGCAATGGCGGTATGAAGCCTCGGCATGCAGATTTATTTGCTACAGATCTCGACGATCAGACACTTATTCGCTACATCGATAGAATTCTAATGTTTTATATCAAAACCGCCGATCGTCTCCAACGCACGTCTACCTGGCTGGATAACCTTGAAGGAGGTTTAAGCTATTTACAAAAAGTTGTTATCGACGACTCTCTAGGCATCTGCCAGTCACTTGAACAACAAATACAGGACACAATCGACACATATCAATGTGAATGGAAAAGTACAGTTGAAAATCCTGAATTACGGAAGCGCTTCCGTACATTTGTAAATGATCCTGGAGGTGATAACCGTATCGTCATGATTGAAGAACGTCAGCAACTACGACCAGCCTAAAACCGGAGGTGATTCAATGAATACGAAAAAACAGTGGACCAAAATCTGCAAAAAAGACGACCTGGTGGCGTGGTCAGGCGTGGCCGCTCTTGTCGACGGACAGCAAATTGCATTGATTTACCTGCCCGACCCATGCGAGCAGGTTTATGCCATCAGTAATATTGACCCATACTCAGGAGCCAGTGTCATGGCTCGCGGCATTGTCGGCAGTCTGAAAGGTAAAACCATCATTACTTCACCTATCTATAAACAACATTTTGATTTGGAAAATGGCCAATGCCTTGAAGATAGCTTGGTAAAAATACCTATCTGGCCTGTACAAATTTCACAACAACATGTGGAGATTGGATTTGAGAACAGGATGTTGTCCGTTAACGACTAACCGACTTCTATCGATAGCCGTTTAAGCGCCAACAAGAAGATAAACTCAACAGAAAACGAGGTACAACATGGCTTACTTAACACCTTCTGAATTCGTGACCAAAATGGTTGACGCTGGCGAGTCTAAGATCTACATGTCGACTCGTGACACCTTGGTAAGAGCCTATATGGCTGGCGCCATTCTAGCTCTGGCGGCCGTTTTTGCAGTGAGCGTTGCCATCGCCACAGGGTCGCATTTAGTAGGCTCTATATTATTCCCGGTCGGATTTTGTATGCTCTATCTAATGGGTTTCGATCTGCTGACCGGTGTCTTCATGCTGACGCCACTGGCATGGCTGGACAAACGCCCCGGAGTCAGCATAGGACAAATTCTTCGCAACTGGGGCCTGGTATTCATCGGTAACTTTGCTGGTGCTCTCACCGTCGCTTTTATGATGTGCTTTATCTTCACGTATGGTTTTAATACCGACGGCGGTGCTATCGCCGAGAAGGTGGCCGGCATTGGAAAAGCACGAACACTGGGCTATGCCGAATATGGACTCGCTGGATGGTTTACTATCTTCATCCGAGGCATGCTATGCAACTGGATGGTTTCTCTTGGTGTTGTAGGTGCGATGGTTTCTTCACATGTGAGTGGTAAGGTACTGGCGATGTGGATGCCCATCATGCTCTTCTTCTTCATGGGGTTTGAACATTCCGTTGTAAATATGTTTTTATTTCCTTTCGGCTTAATGATGGGTGGTGAATTTTCCGTGGCTGATTATTTCATCTGGAATGAAATACCAACCGCACTTGGCAACCTTTTCGGCGGCATTGCATTCACTGGTCTCACACTGTTCAGCACCCACTATAAGACAGCTCCCAAACGAAAACTAACCAGTAGAGCCCGGAACATAGCAGCCTGATAATACCAACATAATGAAGGATAACGCTTAAAGGGTCTCTGAAAAATAGGAATAGTTTTGATGCAGGCGAGAAAGCACCACTCGCAACACCGCAATTTACGGGCGTAAATGAGGGTGTGAGACTGGGGCTGACAACGTCCTTCGCGAAAATAGACCATTTTTTAGAGGCTCCCAAATATTTATTAACCCGACAAAACACGGGTCGGGTTAATAATTCTATTAGCAGAATACTCGAAGCCGCTTTATAAAGACCATTTATTATCAAGGTAAATTAGCGGTCTCAAATTTAGCTACATCCCTTCTCGGTCTGGTCAGATAATCTGCCCAGCGTAAATCTCCATCAAGAAAGGTTTTCTGAAATGCCAGCGCCAGCTCTGCCACATAGTCATTGGCCTGGGTTGGAGTTCCCCATGAAAAATGGCCAGCACTCACCACTTCATAAAACAGTTTAGGGACACCAGATGGAATATTGTCATACACCCCATCAGACTGTCCCAAACCACCTAAAATAGTAAGATCCAGAGCACCATTAAAAAGAATTGTCGGGCATCGGGTTCCATATCCTTTTGAGTCCAGATCTATCGCGGTCAGATTGTGACCCGCCAGTGACATAGCGGTTCGCAAACCATCATATTCGGCAGAATTGATCCATGTTGCTCCACCTCCCATTGACCATCCAACAGCACCCAACCGATCAGTCGCTATCTTGCCATAGAGCGGACTGCCCGCACGGGTATTTTCTTCTTTCATAGTATCCAGGACAGACTTTTGCTGCCGAGCACGAGAATCAACCTGATCCAGTATGGTACGAGTATCCATTGTCACCATAACTATGCCATGAGAAGCAAAAAATGGTCCCCATGCCCGGTACATAATTTGTGTCCCGCTTAAGGGAGGGGTAAAGACCAGTACTGAGAATGGTGGCTCTGCATTGGTTGGGTAGTATACCGACGCACCGCCGGGCGTACTTCCAAACGGCATATTATAATCATCATAACGATAAGGACCTTTATCGCTATACTTCCCTGGTGCCAGATCATATCGACAAATTGCATCAGCCGGGCAATCAACGGCTAACACATCAAATGACCATAGCACCATTAGCATAAACAATAACAACTGGGAAAAATAACTTCTCACCGAAAATTTCATATACAAGCTCTCCTAAGGTTTGTTTTTTATCTCAATCCCTTATCAACTACCTGCGTATAAATGAGAAATATCCACAAAAACATTAAATATGCGTCCCATATATGACATCCGCACACAACTCCAAAAGTCCATAAATAAACGAAATTCATAGACTCAATAAACTACTTGCAACTTAAACAATAAAGTTAACAAGACAACATACTAGAACAAAAAATGTTCAACAACACATCCTACTGTTGATGGATATTTAAAATAAAAAAAACAGAAACCAACAACAGGCAGCAACATTTTTTCAAAAAAATTCAAACCATAATCACTGCAACAACAAAGCAAACTCTCATAAAAAAGGATGACCAAGTAATTTTCACCCAACCTTAAGACCTTGTAATACGCTGATTTAAAAAAGATATGGAATCTCAGAGACGAATGAAAAGCAGGTTTCAGACAGCAATCATCAAAACATGCTTGATTTATGGTGACAGAGGCACTTAAATTACTCCCTAAACCTATTTTAATAACACGCTAACAATCGACCAACTTATGGCTTTCCAATACCATCATGGCTTTATCCAAGAACAAAAATAGAAAGCACAATATTTTTTCTAACAGGCGCAGTATCTATGGCATAGCCATCGGAATCTGCATACTGGGATTAGCTTTTGGTATTTATAATAACGACAAAAAGACGAAAAAAAGTGAAGCCAGCCAACGGATTGAAGCGCCTGTCAAAGACAACGTGCAACCAAAGATAGAACAAAATTCTCTGCTAGCCGGTAACTCATCTCTCCAGAATTCGGAACATCCTGTAGAAAATATTTCTCCAGAACCGCCAAACAATAAGGTTGCATCCTTACTAAAAGATATCCCTAAAGATAAGCAAGGGAATATTGTAGTCAATGGATATTTACTGAGATCGCTAAACCAGCTGTATGACACTCTGCCTCACAGTGAAGATATGACAGAATGTTCGAAGTGGATAGAAAACTCATTAGCCAGTCTGGAGGATCCAGCCAAAGCCCAAACCTCGGAGATACTTAACGCTTACTGTAACTATCGCACAGCCTTGCTCATATCAGCACTCGACTCACAAAAAGCCGAGAATTCAAGCTCTGCAACGAGCCTTAACGATCAAATTTTTGAGTTGCGCCACCAATATTTCGCACCGGATGTTATTAATAAGCTATTTGCAGAGGAAGAGATACAGAGCCGATATATGCTGGCAGCAATGAATACACTGAACGATCCATCTCTAAATGGAGATGAACAGAAAATCCGGCTCCAGGAATTACAAGAGCGTTTTAATTCTGATATCAGCGAAATTGACTCCCCATTGGCAGACATCCAAAGAGCATATGAAGTTGAAAAACTAAGAGAACAAGGAGCATCGGAGTCTGAAATATTTAGTTATAGATCGAGGTCGATGGGGGCCGATTTTGCAATAGAAAAATCTGAAGAAGACCTGAAAATTCGAGAACTCACCTCTCGCTATAACTATTTTCTTGAACAACGACAACAAATTGAAAATTCCGGTCTTGATAGCAACGATGCCAACGAACAAATTTCAACCCTGTTAAAAACCATGTTTACCCCTGAAGAACTTCAGCTTCTTCACACCAGCCATTTCGAACAACTGGAAAACTGATTTTTTAGTAAAAACCAGAAAGAACGATAGCATCACGACCTCTCTATTGATGTGACATTTCCGAGTCAACTCACACCCGGTTTTACCGGCAGCAAAAGCGCACGGGGAAAAAGCACTATATAGACTTTATTTTTAACATAGCAATCACTTATTAACACTCACAGCATTCAGCGATCAAACAAACACTTTTATTTATTTTTCTCAATAGTCACAAAAAAATCGTCAATGTTTCCGTAAATTCACACCTTTATATATTATGTATCCATTTTGTATATTTTTCATACAATCAAGCTACGGCAACAACCATTGTTGCCATCCAGAACGATTTTAAAAATAACAATAAACAGGAACAAATCATGAAAACCTTACCATCAGAAAACCTCAGGAGAGAGAATAAGAAAGTCAGCATCTGTGCCAGATATATTGTCTTGCTCATTGTAAGTAGTTTGATATCGGCGTGCGATGGTATCGGCAGCCTGGTCAGTAACACGACAGTTTCAGAAGCCGATAACAACCAGGTAATCACCATTGGTGACTCAATTTTCGCGTTATCCGGCGAATTACAGGACAATCTCGAGTCATACGCGGGCGAGACATTTCGCCGTTATACGTTATCTGGAGCAGAACTCAGTGGTGGAAACATAGCCACTTCCATAGAAGATCAATATCACAATGCCCGCCAGGATAATTCCGACATTGATCTCGTTCTAATGGATGGGGGCGGTAATGACATTTTGATTCCAGCCATCATGCTGGATCCCTATAACTGCAAGACTCAATGGTATGACTTTGGTCGGCTCAGTCAGCGTTGTATGGAACAGCTTGATGACATCTATGTGGAAACTGTCAATCTGTTGAATCAGATGTATGTAGATGATGTTAAAAGCGTAGTCTTTCTTGGCTATTACTATACCAAGAACGCCCTTCTCCTACTCGACAGCATGGAAGAGGCTATCGATTACGGTGACACGAGGCTATCGCAGGCCTGCGATTTTTCGGTAGTCAGCTGCACATTTATTGACCCAAGAACAGTGATTAATGACAACGATATCATTCTTGACGGCATACACCCGAGTCATTCAGGTTCGCGAAAATTAGCTGACCTCACCTGGCCAGTACTGAAGCAGTTACTGTAAAAAATCTTCAGCGTCTGTATTGAAAACAACAGTCAAAACTGCAGTGTTTACCAATCAACAACTATCAGTTCAGTTGACAGTATGATTGTTGTTTTCCGCCGCATACATCAATATCGATTTCGACAAGACGATAATCATGATAACTAAAATATCAATAATAGCACTCATTGCAGTGATGATGGCCATATGGGCCAGCAATCAAATCCACACACCATACACAGCTGAAGCACAGAGACAGATAACAGACCAAACAAGTGCCTCAGTTCCGACGAAAGAAAGTCAAACTTATGCCACTACTGATAACAGTTTGCATTCTGCACTGGCCCAGAAGTTGACCCGTTTATATGGAGATCGGATAGCCGATATTACGGTACAAATCACGCTATACCAATTGCGCCAGGGTCTAATAAAGAAATATCCTACCTTAGGAACCGAATACTTTAATAGCGCAGTCCGTCAGGCTTTTCCAAATGAAGCCAATGACATTATCGCCTTGATGGAAAAACTGGATCGATATCATGAATGGTTATCAACACAACAGACACAGTTATCAAGGCTTTCATCTCTTGAACGATATGGAACTATATGGAACAAACGCCATGAAATATTCGCAGAGGATGCGGATCTGCTCTGGGCGGAAGAACGCCATGAGATAGAGAGAAAACAACAACAAGTTCAACTGATCCTTTCTCAAGTCGACGCTAATTCCAGAATTTCTTTGGAAGAGAAGTTATACCAACTGAATATTCAGCTTGATGAGTTGCTGTCAGAATCCACGGTTCAATATGGCAATCGCGAAGACCTGATCACACAGGTTTACTTTTCCCTCGATTCTGTTCAACAGACACTCAGTCAATTGCCACCCGATCAACGACAACAACAGATTGACAACCTCCGTCGACAGTCAGGTTATAACGAAACCAAGATCAACGAGCTAAGACATCTCGACCAGAAACGTAACCTACGCTGGCAAAGGGGTCTGGCATATATGAGAAAACGGGAAAAGCTGATTGATCATTTAAACGGAGAAGCACTAGCAAAGGGGCTCAATGACCTGAGAGTGGAGTTTTTCGGTTATGAAGCCAAAACCATAGAACAAGAGGAACTTAGCGGCTTCTTCCGCTATCTCAGACCACGGATGTATGGCCGGAATTAAGCCTGACAGGAACATCATTATACTGACGCTTCTGGATATGACATGCGCTTTCTTCATTCTGGTTGCCAGCATAAGTATTGGCATCAGATAATCGTATGCGTCTCACAGTACAGCAATATATCCATTGATATTTATAATCCATTTTAGCAGTATTGTGGCCTTATAATTCAGCACTCAGTCAGGGACTTGGCCCTATCACGCAAGGATGAATATCATGATACAGAAATGGTCCACCCCCGTTGCCGCCGATTGCGTTCAGCACGAGATGGCCGATGTATTTACCGCCGGTCAGAGAAATCACCATATTTCCAACACTGCATACCCAATTGCTCACGGCACAACCTGGCGTCCATATCGCGTAAAGCAGAGCGAACATGAGTCCAGGATGGTTGAGGCTTTTGAACATCTCACCCACTTTTCTCTGTATTCTCATATTCCGTTTTGTGAAACCCGTTGTTATTTTTGTGAATACACAGTCGTCGGAAAATCAGAACTCGATCAAACCAATGAGTATATGACCGCGCTGAATCGGGAGTTATCTTTGTACGGTCATCTGTTTGGCCGCCGCACATTAATTGGTTTCGACATCGGTGGCGGCACACCATCTTTTGTTGACGCAGGACTGATCGATCAGCATATAAACCAGGTCAACCAGCATTTTACCCTGACCAGCGACTGCAACATTAGCATTGAGACAACCCCCAAAATTGCTTCCCGTGAACCAAACAAAATTCATGCTTATCGTCAGAGCGGCATCAAAAGGATCAGCATGGGTATTCAGGTCACCCAGCCCGATCTGCTGAAAGCATTGGGACGAGAAGGCAATGGCCTTCAACATATTCAAGTTGCAACAGATCATATTCGCCAGGCGGGATTCGACGACTTCAATATCGACCTGATGTATGGTTTCGCTGATCAGAGTATGGCTTCCTGGGAATCCACTCTGGCCTACGCAATAAAGCTCAATCCTGAGCATATCACCCTCTATCGAATGCGTTACAAGCTGACCCGGATATCTCATCAGGCCTCGCAGGTCGAACTGGCCAGGGTGATGGAACAGGCAAAGATGGCAAAGACAATGCTGGCCGCCGCCGGATACCACGCCAATCCCGGCAAAAATACCTATACCCGACTGCAGGGACAGACGGGCACCAGCAGCTACCTGACGAGTCGGGTGATCCAGGGATCCGCTTATCTCGGTATCGGTCTGGGTTCACAAAGTTTTTCCGACACAACGATTAGCTACAATGCAGGAGCAGCTGGAAAAAATCTCTCACCCTACCTCAAGGCCATTCATCACAATGAACTTCCGATCCAGGATTGTTATCAGCTGCCGCAAACGCATATGATGGCCAAAATGGTCGCTGTCAGCCTCTACTTTGGCGAGATCAATCTGCAGTATTTTCAGCACAAATTTGGAGTTTCGCTGGAACAGGCTTATGGCCCGGCAATTGCGTATGCTCTGGAACACGAGCTGATGCAATACACCAATTCTGACAATGGCAATATCTACCAACATTCAACGATTACGGCATTTGGAGCCCACAATCCCCGTTCCCTGTCTCTGACAGTAAAAGGTGCTCAACATTTTGCGGGGACTATTGCATTGTTTTTTGCCCCTTCCGTGCAAACTTTTTTACTCCAAAGAGATCCAAAGCTTGCCGAAGACATGCACAAAAACAAAATAATGGCAGAAAAAGTATTTGCCCGAAGTCAGTAGCAGGCTATTGAAGACATCACCCCTGGAGACCTGGCACGGAAAAACGACAACGGCATCATTAGTAGAAAAATTTTTAACTCATGATGCTTCATCGCAGTCTAATAAATATCTCATATCCATGGCAGTCTTTTGTCATGTTAAAGTCCCGAATCAACGTTACCATTGAGATAACAATCAGGCCGTTCTACATTCTCGTCCCAGGCAACATTAACGCCCGAACGCTTCATGATGGCGTAACATGATAAAGTTTCTGGACATCAAATTACTGACCACCTCCTAAAATTTGTTATACTTTCGCGCCTGGATTTTCCAACCTACCCTCCATCATGCCTTTCCTGGCGTGGGCACTCGATTAACTGAAAAACCAACATATAGAGAAACTGCATGCTTCGTTTTTTTGAAAAACTGACCAATCCATTTCCCATCTCGGAACCGGACCAGCCGCCAGGTAAATTATTGGCCTTTTGTCTGCATTACTCCAAAGGCATGTGGGGATCATTAATTGCCATGTCGATAGTGACTTCACTGATCGCCATCTTTGAAGTCTCGCTGTTTGGCTTTCTGGGTAAGCTGGTGGATTGGCTGGCGGTCAAAAATCCAGCAACATTACTCACGGATGAATGGCCCACACTCACCACCATGGCATCAATCACACTGATCGGCCTGCCTCTGCTGGTGCTACTGCATGGTCTTGTGGTCCACCAGGCACTGCTTGGCAATTTTCCCATGTCCATTCGCTGGCAGGCCCACCGGTATCTGCTGAAGCAAAGCCTGTCATTTTATCAAAATGATTTCGCCGGACGGGTAGCCACTAAAGTCATGCAGACCTCACTCTCATTACGGGAAACCGTTATGAAGTTATTGGATGTCTTGGTGTTTGTCAGTGTTTACTTCGTCACCATGGTCATATTGATTGCCCAGGCCGATATTCGGCTGGTGGCACCGGTTGTACTTTGGTTGCTGGGCTATATCGCCAGCCAGTTATACTTTGTCCCGCGGCTAAAACAGGTATCCGCAGAACAAGCGAACGCCAGAGCCCTCATGACCGGCCGTATCGTTGACAGCTACACCAACATTGCCACCGTCAAACTGTTTTCCCACACCGCGCGGGAATCAGACTATGCCCATGAAGGTATGACTGAGTTTCTCGGTTCAGTCTATCGGCAGATGCGACTGGTGACCGGTTTTAATGTTTCGGTTCAGGTACTGAGCTATGTGCTGACATTTGCAGTGGCAGCGTTGTCGGTTTGGCTTTGGGTAAACGGCAATATCAGTGCCGGCGCCATTGCTATTGCCATCAGCCTGACTCTGCGTCTGAACGGCATGGCACAATGGATCATGTGGGAGGTCAGTTCGTTGTTTGAGAATATTGGTACCGTCGCCGATGGTATGGACACTTTATCCCAACCGCAGCAAATCAATGATGTTAAAGAGGCCCGTCAGCTGACCGTTGATCAGGGAAACATCCAGTACCAGAACATTGGTTTTCACTACGGCAAAGGCTCCGGCATCATTGAAGCTCTGACACTCAACATCAAACCCGGCGAAAAAGTTGGTCTGGTTGGCCGGTCTGGTGCTGGAAAATCGACGCTGGTCAATCTACTGCTCCGTTTCTATGATCTCGAATCCGGAAAGATTCTGATTGATGATCAGGATATCAGCCAAGTCACACAAGAAAGCCTGCGTAGTAAAATCGGCATGGTGACCCAGGATACTTCTTTGCTGCATCGTTCAGTTCGCGACAATATCCTCTATGGCCGTCCGGACGCTACGGAAGAGGAAATGATTGCCGCCGCCAAACAAGCCGAAGCACACGAGTTCATCCTCGGGCTCAGCGATCCTGAAGGACGCACCGGCTATGATGCTCAAGTCGGTGAACGCGGGGTGAAATTATCCGGTGGCCAGCGCCAACGAATCGCCATTGCCCGGGTGTTACTGAAAAACGCTCCTATACTGGTTCTGGACGAAGCGACTTCGGCACTTGATTCAGAAATCGAATCCGCGATTCAGCACAGCTTGTATAAGCTGATGGAAGGCAAAACCGTGATAGCGATTGCTCACCGACTATCCACTATTGCCGCCATGGACCGGTTAATTGTTCTGGATCAGGGGCAAATTGTAGAGCAGGGAACTCACCAGGAGCTGGCCAGGTCCGATGGAATATATGCTCAGCTATGGGCGCACCAGACAGGTGGTTATCTGGGGATAGAAACGGAAGAAGAAACGGTTTGATACACAGGCCCGAATATGGGCCTGAAACGATGAATCCGGCCAGAGCAGACAGCCTGGCCTTAGCTTATTCCGGCTGACTTTCCTGATGCTGCCCCACCAGCATTTCTTCCATCTTCAACCCGGTCATATTCTTTAACTGCGTCATCATGTACCAGAGCCCGGCAAATAGCACCACCATACTGGGCAGAGCAATCACGGGATAACTCAGTGCCGTCATCTTGGCCAATTCTTCGGTATAAGCCTCGGTGCCTGCGGGGCTAACCATAATCCATTTGGCCAGAACATAGTTCAACACCGAAGACAGAAAGAAAGAGCTGGCAATGATGTAGGATACATTTCGTAACTTGCTGGCAAACTCGCTGTCCAGGCCGCGCTCACGAATAATCTCCTTCACTTTGGCAACATCAATCACCTGCTCGTTAAACAGGAATAAGTTGACCAACGGATAACGGCTGCGCTGGCTTAAAATAACCATGATACCGATCAGAGCCGGAATCGTGGCCTCTTTGATGGCGATATATTTGGGGTCCAGTTTAAGTAAACTGATACCGCCGGTGAGAAATACACTGACAATCCCGAGAATGGACATCGGGTTGACCTTACCGGAATCCTTCAGCTCCCAGATTCCATATAGAATCGGGAATGCCAGGGCCACAACAATAGACCACATGGGACCAAGGGAGTCTTCGCCATTAAACTTACTGAGAATGACGACAGGAATAATGATATTAAACGCAAGATTGGCCAGAAAACCCTTCTGTTTCTTGGGCGCTTGCTGTTGTTGACTGCTCATTTGACGGATTACCATACCCACTACGTATTATTCAGCGGCAAATAGTCCTGAAAAACCGCAGCCATTGCAAATAATCTCGCCGGCTTTTCTATTTCATCAATTCCACTGCCTGAATTCACTCCTTCACAAAGTAGATAACACCTTAATATTTATGGGGCCTCTGAAAAATAGGAATAGTGTTGATGCGGGCGAGGCAGCACCACTCGCAACACTGCAATTTACGGGTGTAAATGAGGATGTGAGGCAGGTGCAGACAACGCCCTGCGCGAAAATAGGCTATTTTTCAGAGTTTCCTTATCAAACAGAGTCTCAGATTGCACTGCACTAACGCTTCTGATATATAAGATCTTCACATGCCCATGAGCATGGTTTGAATCACTCCAACAATCATCGTTGAGGTTTTTATGTACCCCAGAACAAAAATACCTGATTGGTACACTCTGGATTTTAAAATCGCCTTCTTCTTTCCTCATATCTGACCTCCTGTCCCTGTACTTCTGCAGTACACAGTCATTGCTGTCATCTCGCTTCTTTTTTTAATGCTTTTGAAGCGGCGGTGATCATTCATCATTTTTTTCACTGATCATCCAGTTGGAGATCGGTACCTGCGTCTGTCCCTGCACAGCCGTTATGAGGATTGAATCATGGAAAACTTTAAACATCTGCCAGAACCTTTTCGCATCCGCGTTATAGAACCCGTTAAACGTACTACCCGTGAATATCGTGAAGACGCTATTCTGAAAGCAGGAATGAACCCTTTTCTACTCGATAGCGAAGATGTGTTTATCGATCTGTTGACTGACAGCGGTACTGGTGCAGTCACCCAGAACATGCAGGCCGCCATGCTATGTGGCGATGAAGCCTACAGTGGCAGTCGCAGTTATCACCGGCTGGCTGCGGCAGTCGGTGACATCTTTGGTTATCAATACACCATTCCCACCCACCAGGGGCGTGGCGCCGAGCAGATCTATATTCCCGTCCTGATTGCCAAGCGCGAGAGGGAAAAAGGCCTGGACCGGAGTAAGATGGTGGCCCTGTCAAATTACTTCTTTGATACCACCCAAGGGCACACTCAACTGAACTGCTGTGTCGCCCGAAATGTGTATACAAACGACGCTTTCAATACCGCTGTTTATGCTGACTTTAAGGGCAACTTTGATCTGCCCAAACTGGAAACGGCTATTCAGGAAATCGGTCCGGCCAATGTGCCTTATATCGTCAGCACCATTACCTGCAACTCTGCAGGTGGGCAGCCGGTATCACTGGCTAACTTGAAAGCAGTTTATGAAATCGCCCAACAATACGATATTCCAGTGGTCATGGATTCTGCACGGTTTGCTGAAAACGCCTATTTCATCCAACAGCGCGAACCTGGCTACCAGAATTGGAGTATTGCCGAGATTACCCGGGAAAGTTATCGCTACGCCGATATCCTGGCCATGTCAGCCAAAAAAGATGCCATGGTCCCGATGGGCGGATTGCTGTGCTTTAAAGACGACACCCTGTTGGAAGCTTACAACGAATGTCGAACCATCTGCGTGGTCCAGGAAGGCTTTCCAACTTATGGCGGCCTGGAAGGTGGTGCCATGGAACGACTGGCGGTTGGCCTTTACGATGGCATGCGCCAGGATTGGCTGGAATACCGCATCAGACAAGTGGCCTATCTGGTAAAAGGTCTGGAAAGTGCAGGCATCGCCTGTCAGCAAGCTGGGGGTCATGCAGCATTCGTAGATGCCGGCCGTCTGCTGCCGCACATTCCGGCAGAACAATTTCCAGCTCATGCGCTGGCCTGTGAACTATATAAAGTGGCCGGGATTCGCGCTGTCGAAATCGGTTCATTGTTACTGGGTCGTGATCCGCTCACCGGCAAGCAACACCCTTGTCCAGCGGAACTACTGCGCCTGACCATTCCCAGAGCCACTTACACCCAAACTCATATGGACTTTATTATTGAGGCGTTTGAACAGGTCAAACGGAATGCCGCTAACATCAAAGGACTGACATTTACTTACGAACCCAAGGTACTGCGTCATTTTACGGCCCGCTTGCAGGAAGTCACTTCTGCTTCCATCCAAACCCGGTCTGAGGAGTGCGAAGCGCTCTGAGTATACAAAAACAGCCACTGAGTTCTGTGGCTGTTTTTTCGAATCGTGAATCAAGTTAACCGAAGGCTCATTACCTGTGTAACTTTGAGCGATTTTGATAAGGAAAAATACCTGATAACGCCAAATTAACCGTTAATTGGAACGGATTACGATACCCAGTCCCACAGAGTTGGCACTATATCCATCCAGAGTGAAGTGAGTGAAGTCCGCATTTACCCCAATTCGATCAGTAAACATATATGAGAGAGATGCATTGGCATAGAGATCCTTTCCATCCTCAGTACTGCTATCATCCCATGTATGCCGATCATCCGATCCTTCGTCAAGAGTCACTCTTATATCTGTAGACGCTTGCCAAAACAATAACCCCAACTTAGGTGAAAAAATCAACGAATCCGTAATATGGAATGGTTTGCGAACATATAGACCTATACCGCTCAGGTTTAGTCTCCCTGTTGCCGACAGCTCTTTATAATAACTACCCCAGTACCTGTCCAGACCTCTATTTTGTTCGACCGTTGCTTCACCAAAGTGATAAAAAGTTGCCCCTATATCGAGAGCACTAAAGGAATAATTTACTCCCACATACATGCCCAGAGAATAAGTATCCTCAGAAGTTCCTTGATCAGAAATGGTGTAATTAGCAGAACTATTCGCGTAGTAATACAAATCAGCATGCATAGAAACCGCACTTGTAGTAATCAATTCTGACTGATCGACTACCATCGGCCCGGCTTCTAGTTGCCATTGTCCACCAGATTGAGATGCACTGTATCCAAAGCTGGAAATGCCTACCATAAGACCCACCAGTATCTGCCCGTGCTGCATATATAAACTCCTTTATATAAAACGCCAACGAAAGGCATAAATGATACCGAAACTGAGATCCAGTAAAAACATATTATTCTCGGACAAAGCCCACTTTATGTCAGCATTTCACCGTTCATCTGGATCTATTTCAATGGGAGCCTCTGAAAAATAGGAATAGTTTTGATGCTGGCGAGAAAATATCACTCGCAACACCGCAATTTACGGGCGTAAATGAGGATGTGAGACGGGGACTAACAACGTCATGCGCGAAAATAAGTCATTTTTCAGAGGTTTCCAATGGTCTTTTTCCATCAAGAACTCAAGCATGACTCAATGGCCGGTTACAAAGTAACCGCTATCGAAGATAACAATCAAAAACCGCTCTACACCAAAAACTATTAGAGTTTCTTATTATCATACAATCGCATCATCAATGCCGGCGAAAGCAGAAAATCAGCAATCAGTGCCAGCGCAATGGTGATTGAAATCAGCAAGCCGAAATTACGGACATTTAACATACTGGAAGCCAACAAAGTACCAAAGCCGCAACAGAGCACAATAGAGGTGGTCAGCATGGCTTTGCCGGAAGTATGCAGGGTTCGGGTTATGGCATCCCGTACATCGTGACCATTACTGTAGTATTCGCGAAAATGGTGCATAAAGTGAACGGTATCGTCCACTGCAATACCAATGGCAATCGACGCAACGAGTATCGTGAACATGTCCAGTGGAATATCCAGATAGTGCATCAATCCCATCATGCACACGATTGGCAACAGGTTGGGAATCATCGCAATGAGTCCGAGACGAATGCTGGATAACATGATCATTAACATGATCGCAATCACCGCAAAAGCAATGGCATAACTGCGTGCGGTGGTGCGGATCACCGAGTAGAGGGTTTTTCCCAACACTGGCGCGACACCGGTAATTCCCACTGTCGCCAGTCCCTCGAACTGCTGTTGCAGTCGGGCTGATATTTCATCCTGAAACGGACGATACAACGTCGTGTCTATCCACGGCATAATTACGACCATTCGGGTTTGCTGAAACTGACTGTCGACAATGCGTTTCAGTTCATCAGCACCAGAGTTTTCAAAGATAAACAGCTCGTTGGCAATGACAGCACGATCATCCGGAATCAAATACTCAGCCGGGTCACCATTATGCAAAGCCTGATTGCTCTCTTTGATCACATAGGTCAGGCCAGACACTTTGGCAACAGCAAAATCACGGGTTTTATAATGCTCAAGCCAGGTTACCGCTGCGTCCATCTGGTGAAGTACATCGGGATTGTACAAACCATTTACAACACCGGTATCAATTATAATTTCCACCGGAATTGAACCCCCCATATGTTCGTCAATGGTTTCAATCGCATGTCTGGCCTCCATATTTTTGGGCAGCCATTTTAACGGGTTATGAGAAAATTCAAGTTGCCTGATCCCCCACCCCGCCAGCAGAAAAAATCCAACCGCAATTACCATAATCGTGACAGGAAAACGAATACTGGTTCGAATATGCCAGTTAATAAACCTGGCAATGACAGTATGGTTTGAAACGGCGGGGATGCTTTTACGTTTTATGTCAAACCGACTGATGAGCGCCGGGATCAGTATCAGAGAATATGACAACGCAATAACAACACCAATTGCAGAGAAAAATCCCAGATAACTAAGAGGAATAATGGGAGCACCAACAAAAGACAACAGCCCGGCCGCCGTTGTCAAACTGGTCAGAATAATCGGAATCGCCGTCAGCCGCATGGTTCGTTTCAATGCTTCCAGCTTCTCCATACCCTGATCATAATAATCAAAAAAAATCGACATGAAGTGAACTGCATCGCCGATGGTCACTGTCAATATGAATGTCGGTACAATCATCATCGGTAGCATGATTGGAACCCGCAACATACAAATTAAACCAGCCAGGGTCAGCATCGTCAGCAACACCACGACCATGGGAAACTGCACACCTTCACGGCGACGGAACAATAACCCCAAAAAGATAACGATAGTGATCATCGCCAGCGGCATGAACAGGAGCATTTCCCGAATCATAGAGCGTGTCAGCCCGTGGGAAACCACAGGCATCCCCCCCATATACACTTCCATTCCCTGCTGTCGGTAGGGTTCGATAACCGCTGCAACCTGATCCACCATGGCATCCAATTTTGCCGCTGGCAACAATGGCCTTTCCACAGCTGTATCCATCAGCTCAGTCATATCACTGCTAAATGCCATATCATCAAATGCATCGCTGGGCACGGCATGTTCATCGATATCATACGTCACCGGTCGGATTGTCATGGTGGTGTAATAACCATCGTCAGAAATCACCAGATCCTGCAACAATGGATCTGCGACGATTTTTTTGCGAATGACATCAAGCTGCTGTTGGGTCTCCGGATAGGGATCAAAGTAATCACCCACCACAAAACCATCACTGGTTCCACGGGTCTCGCGCGCGGTTAGCAAACTGTCGACATCATCCACCCAGCTGACATGATTTTCGAGATCATCCTGCAAAGTCTGAAGACGGGTCAGAAATTCGAAGCTGAAGATTTCATCCGAACGGATAGTCAATAAGATAAAGTCAGAACGACCGTATTGTTCCCGGGAGGCATTCAGCGCCAGAATGTCAGGATCCTGATCTGACAGAAAACTTTCTGTGGAAGTATCAAAACGTACAAACCACAACTGTGTTGCCATTAATAAGGTAAATACAACAACAGCGAGGATAAAACGTTCGGGGTAATGGTGGATAGTTTCCACCAGATGAACCAGTTTCAGTTCGATGATATGTTTCCACTGCTTCATAATTGTCCTGTCAGTCAAGAATGCGCGGGATTCAGAACGCCATGCATGAGCAAGGTTATTTGTGCTTGCGCCAAGCGCTCACGGTTTTCCTCATTGAACGGGTAATCGAGAATTTCCTCACCGATTGGCTGCATGGCTAATGGGAAGATCAATAATGCCGCCAACAGAAAACTCAGCAGCTTTGGATCCTCTGCCGGATCAATCAGGTTATTATTCTGCAGCTTGGCCAACACCTTGCGTAGTCGTAAATTCACTGGCCGGGCCAGTTCATTGACCACCAGATTTTTCAATAACTGATTGTCTGACAGCAGCGTTCTGATAATCAGTCGTGCCATATCTGCCGGGATGCGTCTGGATACTGTCAGCATCAGCTGCTTCAGAAATTCGGGAGAGGGGTCCTGAATGGTCTCATTCAGCAATGTCACCACCGGCGACAGCATTTCCTTCATGGCATTTTCGAACAGGCCGATTTTATTCCCAAAATAATACGCAATCAGTGCCGAATTCACTCCGGCAAGATTAGCTATTTGTCGAGTGGAAACATGATCAAAATCATGCTTTAAAAACAACTCTTGAGCAGCTGCAATCAATGCACTTCTGGCATCTGTTTTTTCGCTCTGCCTGGGTCTGCCGGTTTTCATAGCGGTAACGGTTGCTTTTATTGTAAATAGAAGGACACTACGCCAATCAAGAAACTAAGCAAGCGATTAAATTCATCATTTTTAATCAGCCGATTAATCCCTGCTGATGAATATAGCCTGTTTCAGTGACAATGACATTGCTGAACTCATGGGAAAATGATTTCAGCACCGATTTTCCATATGACGCTACGTAGAGAGCACTGGAAATCATACCAACAATAATATTGGAGGAGACATCATGAACATTTCCACACCTGATTTATGCGACGAATTTGAAGAAAGCCTGAGTATCCTGAGTCCGGGTTTTAAGGATTTTGGTGGTATACACCAGTTTTATGGTCAGGCGGTGACCATTAACTGTCTGAACGATAACTCCAAGATCAAGGCCATGTCCGTCACTTCCGGACATGGCAAAGTTATGGTAGTGGACGGGCAGGCATCGATGGATTATGCCCTGCTGGGCGATATGATCGGTGATGACCTGGTCAAGAATGGCTGGTCCGGTATCATCATCAACGGCTGTATCCGGGATGTAGAAGCACTGAGAACTCTGCAACTCGGTATCAAGGCATTGAACAGCATACCGCGCCGATCACTCAAGCGGGATCAGGGCGAAGTGAATGTTACATTACAGTTCTCAGGTGCCACTATTGATCCGGAAGACTGGGTTTACGCCGATGAAAGCGGCATTGTGGTGTCAAAACATAAGCTCATTTAAAGTATGTTCCAGCAGCTCTCCCCAGCGTTAATCTGGGGATTCTGCTCTGATTCATGAGTAATTCACATCTGCTTGATCATACTGCCCTCCCCAATCCATATTGCGCAAGGACTCCAAGCAGTTATGTTACGTCTCGTGTTACTCGTCCCCATCATTTTGCTCAGTGGGTGCATTTCCACCCGTCCTGATGTTATTCGTTCAAGTTCACTGGACGATGCAGCAGAAACGGCCAGTCGAGAAAACCCGGACGAGCGTCATCTCAACAGCGACGTGACATGGAATGAAGACCAACACCAAGACAGGCCGGCAGAGATTGAAAAAAGTACGTCCACACACTGGATCAGATCACCCAACAGTTTAACTGACGACGACGACGCCATTGGATTTGCGCTGGAACTGGGCACCATCAGCCCATCATTCACAGGTCGCAGCGATGGACGGATCACCGTGGATCAGCAGTATCTGGCCCGAGCCTCAGTGATTTCCCTGATCAATGACCGCTGGCAGGCCAAACTGACCGCCAGCCTGGGAGCGGGTTCAGCGGATATCGATGCACCTGTCAAAAGTGAGAGCTACCTGGAATGGGGATTTGATCTGCTGGCCGTCCGGCAACTCAGCCCGCATCTGGCGGCAGAGTTTGGTGCCGGCTATTTCGGAGGTGCCGTCTATTTTAATTATCAGAACCCCATCATTGATGCCGGCCAAAGCATCAACAGCGATTTACTGGGTTATGACGGAATTCGAACCCCCATCGGCCTGACGCTGAACTATGGCCATTTGACCACCAGCCTGTATGCCCTTCCGGAATTGGCCTTCTACAACGAACATTCTGTCGAAGGTTTCCGTAATGACTGGCAGCAGGTCGATTATCGAATTCGCGCCCAGTGGTTATTCGGCTGGCGTTTCTGACATTTCAGATTGCGGTGCCTTGTGCTGATTCTGGAACCATAACGCTGCAACGATTACCAATAATCCAACCACAGTCAGGCTGCCAATTTTTTCTCCCAGCACCTGACTGATCAGGATCAGCGACACAAACGGTGACAGAAAGATCAGATTGGAGATCATACTGGTCCTACTGGTACTCTTCATTGCTTGCAGCCACAGCACAAACGTAATACCCATTTCAAACAGCCCCACATAAATCCCGGAAAGTGTGCTTTTTAAAGTCCAGACACCCGCCTGATCCTGCAACAAAAACAGCAGCGTGGTGAATGGCAATGCTGCAAGAAAATTCTGAAAGATAGCGGTGGTTGGCTCCCGCTGATCTTTGGAGTTCATCAACCAATAACCCGCCCATAAGAAGGTACTGAATAATGCCAGCGCAACACCGGTCATCGTCACCGGCTGGCCGGACGAACGGCCACCCAGACTGATCAACAGAACACCGCCATAGGCAGCAACCATGCTGATCAGATCGCGACGGCTGAAGCGGTGTCCCAGTACCGGAATTGCCAGCAGCGACAACGTAATGGCCCAGGTATAGTTGATGGGTTGCGCCACCTGCGCCGGAAGACGCTGGTAAGCAGAAAACAATACCAGGTAGTAGCACAGGGGGTTAATGAAGCCCAAAACCAGCGCCATTTTCGCGTGCCGACGAAAATCCCGCAAAGCACTCCCCAAACGACGCTGCAACAACAAAATAACAGCGACAGCGGCAACCGTGGTCAGATCCGCCAGCCACAACAGCTGTATCAGCGACTGCTCCGCCAGAGCCAGCTTAAAAGCAGTGGCAACTGTGGACCACAGGGCAATGGCACAAAGCGCATAAGTCATCGCCTTTTTGTCGTTTACATGCATGCAATATTTCCTGTTGTGACTGCTAAAAAGAACGTAAGCTTATCAGAATCTTCAGACTGTCATTAAAATGGGACCGGCTATGAAACGGGGGATAAAAATTATGTGGGTAGTCATTGGGATTCTACTGTTACTGATCGGTATCGGCTTTGCCAGAATTTATATCCAGAACAACCAGGTTCCGCCATTGGGTCTTCATGCTGGCCAGCTGGCTGCAGTCCCACAATCACCAAATGCAGTCTCCACCCAAACCGATGACCTTGGCAAAAAAGTCAGTCCGTTGCCCTTCAAACATGACCCCGAAAGCACCATGGAAGCCATTATTGCCGCGGTAAAGCAATACGGTGGAGCAAAAATCATCAAACAGGAGCGCGATTATCTCTACGTCGTTTTTACCACACCGCTGATGAGGTTTCATGACGATGCGGAATTCTATCTTGACGAAACCAACCGGCTGGTACATTTCCGTTCCTCCAGCCGGGTTGGATATTCAGATATGGGCCTCAACCGAAAACGCTATGACATGCTGAAAGAATTTTATCTGACAAAATAGGCTGATCAGCGTCGAATGAGTTCCGGCAACAGGGTCATATCATCAAACGAAACAACCTCATCAAACTCGCAGGGCTCATCAAAACGATTAAAGAAAAATGTTCTGGCTCCTGCCCGGTAGCCAGCTTCGACTCCCACTAGCGAATCATCTACCACGGCACACTCGGCAATATCATGACCCATTGCCCGGGCCGCCGCCTGATAGATTCCCGGATCCGGCTTCCAGATACCCAGTTCATAAGAACTGAAAATATTGTCCCCGAAATAATCTGCCAGCCCACACAGTCTCAATGACTGGGCTATTTTGGGTGGCGGGCCGCTGGACACGACCGCCTTGGGATAGGGTAACTGCTCCAACGTGGCAACAATGCCGTCGATTGGTTGCAGCTCTGATTCAAACAAATCGGCAACCACGGCGCGATAAGATGGAATAAAGTCATCATCAAGGGTGAGCCCATATTGCCCGGCAATGGTGGCCAGAGTACGGTCCAGTTTCCAGCCACGATAACGAACCACCAGTTCATCGACATCCAACGTCACCCCCAGGTGTTGAAATTGAATGACCAGCCCAAGATTACACAGCCGTTCACTATCCACCAGGGTGCCGTCACAATCAAACAGAAGACAGCTCGTCATCAAACCTCCGCCATATGCCAAACCAGAAACCACCGGTTAATACCATATTGATGATCAGGAAAACAAGGCCCGGACCTTCGACGAACTGGAGATTAATGGCTTACGACAGAAACCATTCACAGACAGGAAACGTCCGGCAAAAAGCGATTAGTGGATACCGGCGTCACCAGAGCAGCTGGCGAAAGACCAAATTAACAGCGCTCTTCCGGCGCAGCCCCTGTGGTGGGCCCAGGGCTGGATAGTCGTTGCCGGGCCATAGTGCGAACTTCTTCATCCGGATCATTTTGCAACGCGCTCATTAGCGCCTGCGGTGCCCGGGCTGCCACTTCCAAACGCACGGTCCAGTCATCGTCATCAACAAATAACGTCAGCTGCTCGGGCATCAGCCGGCTGGCAACCACACGGCGCACTTCCGGTTCACTATCATCAGCCATCAAGACCAGACTTTCTGCGGGCAATCGCTGGGCGACCACTTTTCGTACCTGCCGGTCCGGATCGCGAATTAACCGGAACAGCCGACCGGCTGGCAGGCGCTGAGCCACATAAGCCCGGACCAGATAATCACTATCGGCCACCAACCGCTCAACCTGATCAATGGCGATCCGATCTGCTACCGTAATTCTGACTTCACGGTCAGGATCATCGATCATCGCCAACAACTGATATTTCGGCAGCCGATAGGCCACCGTCCGGCGTACTGCCTCGTCCGGATCGGCAAACATATGCTTCAAATATTCAACCGGTGCATACCGTGCCGCCAATGCCCGTCGCTGCCAGACAATATCCGTCAAATAGCCTATCGACTCTTCCGGATTAGCGCGGAAGAACCGTTCAATCTGGCGACCACTGATAGACATAACGCAACGATCTCCAGGTTGACAATGGCCTTCCATTAATAGCGTCTGCCGGTGTCGACAAGCTGAACAGTCAACGGATTCAGAGTGAGATTCCAATGTCGCCTTATGACTATCTGCATTGCTCACGACTCACCACTCCTCCCCAATTTCAGCAAAAACGACACCCGACGCATGCTCAGGCTGAGTAGTCAACTGAGCACAATGATCGCTGGAATTCACCAGGTAGACATTAAAGTCATCGCGCTCACGAACCGGTCGGGCATTACCCATGTCGTCATCAAACGCATACGTAAAATGCCAGTCAGGATATACCTGTTTGAGGGAAACAATCGTCGCCTCAGACAAACCAGACCCGGCCACATAAGCAATCACATCATCCAGTTGCTGCTCACTGATCATGACACACATGCCTCCGATTGAGTTTGCGCCATAATTTTTGCCAGCCACGGTGGCGGTGATTCAGCCAGTACCACACGTAACCGTTCGGCCTGCTCAGTCACCGCACCGCTTTTGGGGAATTTTATCGGAAATAATCCGGTCTTGATGACTTTAGCAGCAGCCGGACCACCAATCGACATGGTGTACAACACCTGACAATCGGCAATCACCGCCGCCCGATATTCATTCTTATCTTCGCCTTCCGGTTCCTGATCCGCACTGCGAATAGCGATCAAACGACTCTCTTCGGCAGAGATCTGATAAATCATAAAATATCGGCAGGAACCGAAATGACCGTCAATCTGATCACCGGTGTTGGAACACATGGCAACCCGAATCGATCCCGGCATATCACCATCGTGATAGGGATCTACCTCTGGAAGCCCTGATTTGCCGTCCAGATCCATATCCAGGCCTTTTAAGAAACGCACTGCTTTTTTTAAATACTGGGTATCGACATCGGCAAAAACATCACTGGCCTGTTGCAACCGGTTAACCCGGACTTTTGCCAGCTTACTGGTTGTCAGGGGTTCACCTACCAGTGAAATAAGCGCCTTTAGCAGTGTCGCTACCTCACATTCCGGGATCTCCCGTGCGGCCAGCGCGATACGCAACGCGGCTTCATGGGCAATTGCGCCTTCGCTCATCACTCACCTCCTGCACGCCTGGCCCTGACAGTGACCGGTAACCGGGGCATTTCCGCCATGGGCTCAAAATAGTACTTGCTGCCATCGGACAGCTCGAACTCTCCACCCCAGTTTCCCGGACCTTCAAATTCCATGGCAACGATCACATCTTCAAGATCTTTCTTGGCCACATAACAGGTTAACTGGCCACTTTCATTATTACGCAGTATGACATTCGGCATAATCAAACTCCCAAACAAGAATGAGGGGGCAAACCTCAGTCAGCCCCCTTGAGCATGTAACTACGAACTAACGAACCAGATCGTAGTTGTAGTCAGTGGTTTGCATGCCGCGAGTGTCATCATCCAAACGCTCCAGTACTGCATTAACTAATGTAGTCAATATCTGCATGGCTCCTTCGTAACCGAGAGTGGTTTGACGGTGCAGGTGATGACGATCGAAGATCGGGAAACCGATTCGAATCAATGGCACTTCATGTTCTTTACCCTTATGCAAGGTATCGCGCTGGATAAACTTGCCATAAGAGTTACCGATCATGAAATCCGGCTTGTTGGTAAATACCAGCGAGCGCATGTGCCAGAGATCTTTACCGATATGCACTTCACAATCGTTGCCATACGGTGATTCTGCCAGAATGGCATCCATGGCTTTTTTCCAGCGCTTGTTGGCATTGTTCGCCAGAATATGCGTCGGTTCAGCGCCCAGCTCCAACAGGAACTTGCTCATTCCCATGACAAAATCAGGATCACCCCAAAGTGCATACTTCTTGCCATGCAACCAGGTGTGGGAGTCTGTCATCATATCAACCAACCGACCACGCTCGGTCGCCAGCACTTCAGGGATGTCCTGACCGGTTATCTCGGAAACCTTCATCAGGAATTCATCCGTCCACTCAAGGCCCATAGGAATGCTCAGCTTGGGCACTTCATGATGCCAGGTATTGGTCACATATTTTTTGGACTTATCAGACTGCCAGGGCTGTAAAAAAATCGTGTTGAAAGCATTCGGCGCATCTTTGATTTCGTCCAGAGTTGTGCCACCTTCATACATACGGTACTGGCCATCCGCAGGTGTATCCAGAACTTCGGATGGATCAGACAATAAAGACAGAGAAACTCCCATGTCCGACATCATCCGTCTGATTACCCGGTAGTTACCCAGATAAGTTTCAAACCCTGGCACGATGTTCAACTTGCCATTGCTACCCACTTCTTTGTCTTCCATATAATTGAGGGTAAAGTAACGGGCAATACCTTCGAACATATTATCCCAACCAGTCGTATGACTACCGACAAAACTGGGCGTATGCGCAAAAGGCGTTGGAAACTCTTGGGGAATATGACCTTCATTCTTGGAATTACTGATAAACGCATTGAGGTCATCACCAATCACTTCGGCCATACAGGTGGTGGAAACAGCAATCATTTCCGGTTTGTACATGGCCTTGGCATTTTCCAGACCATCCTTCATGTTACTTTGACCACCAAATACCGCGGCATCTTCAGTCATGGAATCTGAGACACAGGCAACCGGCTCTTTAAAATGACGGTTAAAATAAGTACGGAAATAAGCAACACATCCCTGACTACCATGCACGTAAGGCAGCGTTTTTTCAAACCCCAGAGAACACAATACAGCGCCCAGTGGCTGACAGGCCTTAGCCGGATTGACAGTCAACGCCTGACGCTGAAAGTTAAGCTCCTTATATTCTTCAGTCGTCGTCCACTGAAAAACTTCCTCAATTTTTTCTTGAGAGTGTACTTCTTCAAACTGCTCACGTTTGCTGGCCAGCAGATCGACGTACTCCTGCTCACGGAACAACGGATAGCTGGGTTTGATATCTTCAACTTTCTGACTCATGTTTTTACCCTCCCGCGCCACTAATCTGTGGACTGACGGTTATCGATTTTTCGGGGCAGGCATTGCCGAGACAATGCCCGTTTACAATCACTGTGACATCATTGATCAGGCCGTCGCCGCTTCCAGAATGTCTTCCTCTTCAGTTTTTTTCCAGGGCGCTTCCAGCTTCTTCCAACACGGATTATTCAGGGTCATGTCCATATCCTTGGCAAAAATGGCGAAACCATCAAAGCCATGATAAGGACCGGAATAATCCCAGGAGTGCATTTGTCTGAATGGCACACCCATTTTCTGGAAGATATATTTCTCTTTGATACCAGAACCGATCAGATCCGGTTTGACCTTCTTAACGAACTCTTCAAATTCGTAGCCAGTCACATCGTCATATAACAGCGTTGCACTGCCCATTTCCTTGAGGGTACGGTCATAGTCATCATTGTGGCCAAACTCATATCCGGTACCCACAACTTCCATGCCCAGATCTTCATAAGCCCCGATCACGTGGCGTGGACGCAAACCACCTACATACAGCATTACCCGTTTGCCTTCGAGACGTGGACGGTACTTAGCTACCACCGCTTCCCATTCGGGTTTGTACTTCTCAATCACTTCCTCGCATTTCTGCTGGATGCTTTCATCAAACTGAGCAGCAATTTTACGCAGCGACTCAATGGTTTTGGTGGGACCGAAGAAGTTGTATTCCAACCAGGGGATACCATACTTCTCTTCCATATGACGGGAGATGTAGTTCATGGAACGGTAACAATGCACCAGATTCAGTTTAACTTTCGGTGTCAGCTCCATTTCAGAAATAGTGCCATCACCGGACCACTGTGCAACCACCCGCAACCCCATCTCTTCAAGCAGGATACGGGAAGACCAGGCATCACCACCGATGTTGTAATCACCAATAATTGCAACATCGTAAGGCGTTGTGGCAAAGCTGTTATCATCGTCACGTTTGCTTAAAGCCCAGTCACGAATGGAGTCGTTGGCAATGTGGTGACCCAGAGATTGGGAAACACCACGAAAGCCTTCACAACGAACCGGCACAACGGTTTTTCCGGTTTCTTTGTTTTTCTTCTTGGCAACAGCTTCGATGTCGTCACCGATCAAACCAATCGGACATTCTGACTGAATCGAAATCCCTTTATTCAACGGGAACAACATTTCAATTTCATCAATCAGTTTATCGAGCTTCTTATCACCGCCAAATACGATATCCTTTTCCTGGAAATCAGACGTGAAATTCATAGTCACAAAGGTATTCACTCCGGTGGTGCCGATATAATAATTACGGCGTCCAGCGCGGGAATATTGCCCGCAACCAACGGGGCCATGGGAAATATGAATCATGTCCTTGATAGGTCCCCAGACCACACCTTTGGATCCGGCATAAGCACAACCACGAATGGTCATTACACCTGGAAGGGATTTTTTATTGGAAGTAATACATTTTTTGGACTGTTCAAGCTCAGGGTCATTTGGACTCAAATGCTTGGCGCGGTCTTTCTGTGCTTTCTCAGGATAAACTTCCAATACTTCCTGAATCAAAGCGTCTGTTTCTTCACGAGTCATGCCAGCCATGATCTGTCTCCTATAACTGGGTAACAGGGAGTCGAAATATCAATTATTCCGTCCTGATAGGGCTAATCCGCCCTATCCCGTTTTAAATGTGTTTCACATAATGTGCTGAAACATCTCTTGTCCGGCACTCTCGATACCGGACATATACGCACCTTCTATCAGGCTTCCAGCTCAGTGGCTGTTTTACCAATGATGCTTTCATCCTCTTCATCCAGAATGCCGAATTCCATCAACAGTTCTTCCAACTCATCCATAGTCAAAGGATTGGGGATGACAAACGTTTTGTTTTCAATGATCTTATTGGCCAAAGCCCGGTACTCGTCAGCCTGACCGGCTTTTGGATCGTACTCGATTACAGTCATACGGCGAATTTCCGCGCGTTGTACAACATTGTCACGAGGAACAAAATGAATCATCCGGGTACCAAGCTTGGCAGCCAGCGCTTCGATCAGCTCATCTTCACGATCCGTATTACGTGAATTACAGATCAATCCAGCTAAGCGCACACCACCGGAGTTAGCGTACTTCACAATACCTTTTGAAATGTTGTTGGCAGCATACATTGCCATCATCTCACCGGAGCAAACGATGTAGATTTCCTGAGCCTTGTTTTCACGAATAGGCATGGCAAATCCACCACAAACCACATCACCCAATACATCATAAAAAACGAAGTCTAGATCTTCTTCGTAAGCGCCTTCTTCTTCCAGGAAGTTGATGGCTGTAATCACACCACGACCAGCACATCCGACACCAGGCTCAGGGCCACCGGACTCAACACATTTGACATTGCCGTAACCGGTTTTTAATACATCTTCCAGCTCCAGATCTTCTACGGTACCCGCTTCAGCCGCCATCTCCATAATGGTATTCTGAGCTTTAGAATGCAGCATCAGTCGAGTCGAATCGGCTTTCGGATCACAACCAACGATCATGACTTTTCTACCGGCCTCTGCTAACGCGGCAACCAGGTTTTGAGTAGTGGTAGACTTACCAATACCGCCCTTACCATAAATTGCACATTGACGTAGTCCCATTTTGGAATCTCCTCTGTTGTCGGTCCCCACTCCCATCATGAAAGCAGGGTTAGAAAAATGCCTGGAAGCCACTTACCATACGAACCAACATGCAGGTGGCAGCTTCGGGCCTTACAGGACAACAACACTGGTGCAGGCACTGTGCCACTACACCAGAATCAGATAACTTGTTGATTTTTATTAATTTTTATCAAAACAAGGGCATCAGGATGTATGCTTTCTTCATGACAATGCCACCTGACATCGTGTTGCAATGGTGACAAACCGACACGACAAACAACTGTTCACGGATACTCACCACAATGCCGGTTACTACGGCGTTCTAAGTAAGTACTCGCTGCGTGGAATCCGACCCAGATAGGTTTTTGAGTATCACCGCATCTACGTTCAAAGTCTTACCAGACAACCGCCCGCGAAAAAATTATCAAGCTAAGAAAACATACATCCGAATGCTCCCCCCCTTCTGTCAGCACACTCCCAACTAATGAAGGATGGAAGTTATTTCGCGCGTGTGAAAACATCTCAACTATTATTTAGATTTATCTAATATAAATTGTAATCTACGGAACAATCAAAAATGATCAACGAAATGCTAGGTGGTTCATTAATAGGTATATCCGCTGCGCTACTATGGCTCGGTATTGGCCGGATCAGCGGTGTGAGTGGCATGGTCTCCTCATCATTTACATTGCATATGCCGCGTTATCATTGGGTTATCTGGTTTTTGATCGGCATTATCATAGCTAACCCTGTCTACCGGTTTTCAGGTGGTCAAGTTAACATTCAAATGAACGACAATATTCTGATTCTGTTGTGTGCAGGTCTATTGGTTGGTGCCGGTGCATACATCGGCAATGGTTGTACCAGTGGTCACAGTATCTGCGGTGTTGGCCGGTTATCCGGCAGATCCATCGTTTCAACCATTGTCTTTATAGTAACGGGAATGATAACTGTTGCTATCACAGGTTAGAGGAGAAATTACGAATGACACACACGGACAAACTGTTTGCCAGGGTTTCAATTTCATTGATCAGTGGCGTTGTGTTCGGTCTTGGTCTGCTGATCTCCGGCATGAACAACCCCAGCAAGATTCGTGGTTTTCTGGATATTATGGGACCATGGCAGCCACAGCTGATTGCCGTGATGATTCCAGCAGTGTTGATCTTTGGGTTCGCTTTTCGATATAGCCGAACATTAAATTCTCCCTGGCTGCATGACGTTTTCCATTTGCCCAGTCTGACCGGAGTTTCACTCAGGCTGCTGGCCGGTGCGACACTATTTGGAGTTGGTTGGGGTTTGATAGGACTTTGTCCAGGTCCGGTATTGGTGGACCTGGCAAGTTTTCAATGGCCAGTGTACGGTTTTCTGGTTGCTATGATAGCGGGTAATCGCCTGGCCCATTATTTGATCGGCCCGGCGAAACAAGGCAAAAAACCGTGATAATCATCAGAGTCTAAAGCGACCCACAAGACTGCGCAGTTCATCGGCCTGAGCAAACAGCTGACCGATATTGTCTGATGCATTGGCCGTATGTCGCAGAGTAGTATTACTCACCTCCACGATGTGTTCGAAATTGCGGCTCAACTCTACTGCAGTCGCTCCCTGTTGTTCTGTGGCGGCCGCGATTTGCAGGTTCATGCCTTCTATATTGTCTATAGCAACCGAAATGGCCTGCAACGCCTCATGTGCAGCTTCTGCTTCTTCAACACTTTGTCTGGAGCGCTCCGAACTGGTATGCATGACACTGACGGCACGGGAGATACGTTCCTGCAGCGCTTCAACGGTTTGCTGGATCTGCTGCGTGGATTCATGAGTGCGCCCCGCCAATTGCCGAACTTCATCAGACACCACAGCAAAACCGCGACCGGCATTACCCGCACGGGCAGCTTCAATGGCCGCATTGAGCGCCAGTAGATTGGTTTGCTCAGCGATGCCGCGAATCACTTCCATCACCTGACCGATCTGTTGACCTGACTGTTGCAATGCCGATACTTCATCCGCACTGCTGCGAATCAATTCTGCCTGTTCAATGATGACCTCCCGTACCCGGCCAACCCTCATTGAGCCTTCTCGTGCCTGTGTATTACCTTCCTGCGCGGCAGTCGAAGCCGTCTGTGCGTGAGATGCCACTTCACGAACAGTGCTTTCCATCTCATTCATGGCGGCGGCAATCTGATCCACTTCGGATTGTTGTTTATGTACGTTGTCTGACATGTCATTGCGACCAGTCTGCAACCGTGCGGCGCTGTCATTCAATTGATCGCAGGTCCTCACAACCTGCAGCATTAATTGATGAATACAATTGGCAAACTGATTAAAACCGTCTGCAAGCTGCGCCAGTTCATCGTTACCTTCCACCGGCAGTCGTTGAGTCAAATCACCTTCACCCTCGGCAATATCCTTCAACATATTGGCCACCCGCCGAATCGGTTTGACAATCATCCCCGAGATCCCAATCAATACGATCACCAGCGCAATAAATGCCAGAACCATCAATGTGATAGTGTTTCGCAGAATAGTGTAGGTTGTTTTAGTAAAATTTTTGGCTGGCACGGACAAACCGATCACCCATCCTGGGCTGGCTTTGATTGGAGAAAAAATCATGACGAATTTTTCACCATCTGGACGCCAATAACTGCCAACGCCACTACGACCACTGAGAACTTCCCGACTCAGCACCGTCATGCCATGAAACCCATTTTTATCACCTTGAGTAATATTCAGCTTCATGCGCATCGTCTTATCAGGATGCGCAACCGCAACACCACTGGCATCAACGACCCATCCAAATTCACCGCCCCCGGAACTGTCAGCCAGTTGATTAGCGACATTGGACAGTTCATCCAGTGTCAGGGCGACAGCCAGTATACCAACAGTACGGTTACGCTCTATCACTGGCACTGCAATTACCGCTACGCCATGGCCGGTAGCTCTGGAAATCATTGGCTGGGAAATAATACCCTTACGACTACGACTACTTATCAGCTTCTGAAAATACTCGCGATCACTCAAATCCAAACGTGTGGCGCTTTTTTGCGTGACAGCCTCACCATCTGCATTGGCAAAAAACAAAACGTCAATGGCTGGATCATTGAGCATATAACGCTTCAACCAATTTGACCGTTCTTCATCGGACATCGGCTGCCGGAGAGATTCATTGTTGGCCAGACTGGTGAGCCATTCCATATAACCGGTAAGCCAGCGGGATATTTCTGACGCTCGAGATTCCACATTATTGCTCGTAGCACTTTCATGCATATGAGTCAGCGAAGAATCCAGCTGAAATCCAATGATCGCTGTTAAAATGCCAAATGTCAGTATTATGGGAACAATGACTCCAAACATTAATTTGTGCGAGAGAGTCAGATGCTTCATTCATTACTCCTGTGTTAAAAGGTCAAAATCCCCCCATCATCAGACAGCGTCATAATGTTGGGTTATGCATTAGTTCGATGTACAAAAAACATCACATCATTCGATTATTTAAGAAAATCCTGAACAACAGCATTTTTCATACTGTGTGCGAGGTTTCTGCTGATCAGTATTCCCTCATCGATTTTTCAGCAATACCTATATTTGCAGGTTCTGACAAAGGTGCCACATTCAGCTCGCCTGAAAATTGCGAGAGCCAATCCATTTCATTTTTTCTAAAACCCGTAAAATTATCTTCGTATTCAAGATTTACAATAGGTTTCAAACATTATCCCAATCATAAATATTAGCCTCTGATGCCTCTGCAAATAATTGTTTTGGCACAGGACGTTATCAGGTCTACACCCTCTCCAATCCTCATCGATACCGGTAAACTGCGGTTTGCAAGCGGTGTTTCCTGGGCGGCATCAAAACCATAGCTATTTTTCGGTGACCCCTTAAATTTCCACACAATTGCTCAGGTATTTTGAAATTTCTGAAACCTTTTGAGCACAGTCTATTCCACTAGTTCAAAGCACGGAGTGTTCGAATAAAAGAGACATTATCCTGTGTGTATGCTGGAAATTTATAATTTATAAAGTACGGAAAACAATCGTCTTTTTAGATATTGAACAACATTTATAAAAATCAATAGCTCGTGACACATATTCATATTTTCACTGAAAATTTTCGTAACCGAATATTTACCAACAACATAAATCCGTCACTAAAACCGGCAAAAAAGCGTCATTTTTTCTAACCTTTAAAATTTCTAAACTAGCACAGATATCGCTATTGAAGCATACAGGTCGACGCAGTATTTACCGATTCAGGATTTCATAAAATCAATACAGGAATATCGAAAAACAGGAATATGGAAACGACACTGAATGATACTGACACGAACAGTGATGGTGACTGCCGGATCACGGCAATTGGTTTTTGAGCTTTCGAAATCACAGACAATCAATATGGCTTGCCCTTCTGAAGTGGCACGATGTCTCAACCTTGCCCCTGTCTGTATTGCAGCCATCACAGTAAATGCTCATCGCAGCCAAGTATGAGAAGCGACACATCACAAGCCCCGGCGGAAATACTGGTCACCCCTTATTCAAACAGATTATTTTGATCCATTTGAATAGTTAGGTCAGTATCGGTCTCCCCCTGCTGGACCGTCGCGGTACTCGCCATTGAGGGAAGCTGGCCGTATCATGCAGGTCTTTTTCATCCAGGCGGGAATTCACAGTGCAACAACAGACCCCTACATCCAGTATCAAATTGACAGAATACAGCCATGGTGCCGGCTGCGGCTGCAAGATTTCGCCCAAAATCCTCGACAGTATTCTGACCTCATCGTTATCGATCCCGGCAGATACCAAACTGCTCGTGGGTAACAACAGTAAAGACGATGCTGCAGCCTACGATCTGGGCAACGGCCAGGTGATTTTGAGCACCACGGACTTTTTTATGCCGATCGCAGATGATCCTTTTGATTTTGGCCGTATCGCCGCCACTAACGCCATCAGCGACATCTTTGCCATGGGTGGCAAGCCATTAATGGCCATCGCCATTTTGGGTTGGCCGGTCAATGTACTGGCGCCAGAAGTAGCACAACGCGTAGTGGACGGCGGCCGCCAGGCTTGTGCAGAAGCCGGAATTCTCTTGGCTGGTGGCCACAGTATTGATTCACCGGAACCTATTTTTGGCCTCGCCGTCACAGGCATCGTCGCCAAAGAGCAACTGAAACAGAACAACACAGCCACGCCCGGCTGCCAACTCTACCTGACCAAACCTCTGGGCGTAGGCATACTGACCACTGCCCAGAAACAGAAAAAACTGCGGCCAGAACATGAATTTATGGCCCGTGATGTCATGTGCATGATGAATTCAGTCGGCGCACAGGTATCGCAGTTGGATGGTGTGGAAGCCATTACCGATGTGACCGGTTTTGGTCTGATGGGTCACTTGCTGGAGGTATGCGAAGGTAGTGGTGTAAACGCAGTACTAAGGGAGAGCAGTATTCCCCTGTTAACACCCGTGCGGGAGTACATTGCACTTGGCTGTCTGCCCGGAGGCACCTTACGCAATTTTGATTCGTACGGTTACAAAATTGCGCCATTGTCTGATGAACAGCAGGCATTATTCTGCGACCCCCAGACCAGTGGCGGACTGTTGATCGCAGTTCAGCCTGAACAGGCTTCGGCGTTGGAAAAGCTGCTCACAGATGCCGGCGTATATGCTCAAAGTATTGGCGAACTGGTTAATGCTCGAGACGATTACCGCATTGAGGTTGTTGCATGAGTCGTCCGGATACTGATGACTACGCGGCTATTTTTCTGCACGACACTCCGATGATAGACACCCGTGCACCGGCAGAGTTTCTGAAAGGCGCCTTTCCACACACGGTTAGTCTGCCACTGATGACAGATAGCGAACGGGCCAAAGTCGGTACCTGCTACAAACAGGAAGGCCAACAAAAAGCGATTGAACTCGGGCATCAACTGGTCAGCGGCAAATTGAAAGAAGAACGAATTCAACGCTGGCTCGAATTCGCCCATGCTCATCCGGATGGCTACCTGTATTGCTGGCGGGGAGGCTTACGCAGCCAAATCGTCCAGCAGTGGCTGCAGCAGGCCGGCTGTGATTATCCGAGAATCAAAGGCGGTTATAAGGCGCTGCGACGATTTCTGATCGATACTCAGGAGCGTATTGTCAGCAATACTCGTTTTCGTATACTGGCCGGCCGTACCGGTTGTGCCAAGACCGATCTGCTGACGGCGGTTCCGGGGAGTATTGACCTTGAAGGTCTCGCTCATCACCGCGGCAGTACCTTTGGCAAACGCCCTGCCGGCCAACCGTCACAGATCGACTTTGAAAACCGCCTGGCAATTGCGCTGCTTCGGCAGAACCATAAATATCCGGGAGCCTCAATTCTGCTGGAAGACGAAAGCCGGCTCATCGGTCGCTGTGCCCTGCCGGAAACACTGCGCCGATGCATGGCGGAGGCACCGCTGATCATTGTCGAGAGAACGCTGGAACAACGGGTTGAACACAGTTTCCGCAACTATATCCTGAGTAAGCTGGCGGAATGGCAACAGGCCAAAGGGACTGAGGAAGGGTTTACTGCATTTGCCGAAGACCTGACCACGTCGCTGTTCAAAATTCGTCGCAGATTGGGCGGCTTGCGCTATCAACAGCTGAACGCTCTGCTGGAACAGGCACTGAAACAACAGCAACAGGGTGATGACTCACTGCACCGGGAGTGGATTCGCATACTACTGCGGGACTACTACGACCCCATGTACGATTATCAGTTGTCGCAAAAACAAGGACAGGTGGAATTCCGCGGAACCACCGAAGACATTCAAGAATATCTGTTAACTCACTAAGGTTTGTATTATGAAAAAACTGACCAGGCTGGTAACCACCCTGACCCTGCTGTGCACGGCTTTGACAACCGTTGCCGATACATTTGTATTTACCGCCATTCCGGATGAGGATGAATCCCGGCTGCAGCAACGCTTCAACAAAGTGGCTGACTATCTGGCAGGCGAACTGGGTGTGGAGGTGCAATACGTCCCGGTCAAATCCTATGCGGCAGCCATAACTGCATTCCGCAACAACCAGGTACAACTGGCCTGGTTCGGTGGTTTATCCGGAGTACAGGCCCGTCGTCTGGTACCCGGCTCAAGCGCCATTGCCCAGGGCTATGAAGATCAGTTTTTCAAAACCTATTTTATCGCCCATCACAGCACAGGGTTGCAGAAGACCGATCACCTGACGGACGCTCTGAAAGGCAAAACATTTACCTTTGGGTCGAAAGGCTCCACCTCAGGCCGGCTAATGCCCGAGTTCTATTTACACGAAGCATTTCAAGCGGCACCCGGGGATATTTTCGCCCGGGTCGGGTTTTCTGGTGACCACAGCCGCACCATCGCTCAGGTGCAGTCAGGTGCCTATCAGGTCGGTGCGGTTAACTATACGGTTTGGGAAAACGAACTGGCCGCCGGCAATATTGATCCCGACAAAGTCCAGGTGATCTGGGAAACACCAACCTACCCCGATTATCAATGGACCATACGCGGTGATGTAGACAACGCTTTTGGTGCCGACTTTACCGACAAAGTCCGTGAGGCGTTGCTGAATATGAAAGACCCCGATCTATTGGCCAGCTTCCCCCGGCAATCGTTCGTACCAGCCTCCAATGATGACTACGCACCGATAGAAACCACCGCCAAGGCCATTGGTCTGATTGATTGAGTATCACCGCCCGATGTTGCAGAACGTTCTCAGCACACCGTTGTTTTCTCTCACTCAGGCCAATCTGGACATAGGCAGAACCCGGGTTCTGCACAACATCAGTTTGACGGTTCATTCAGGTGAGAAAATTGTCCTGATCGGACCATCCGGGGCGGGTAAGTCGAGCCTGCTTGAGTGGTTGTATCAACAACAGGCCAGCCGTATTGCTTTGTGCCCACAAGCATCCGGACTGGTGGATAGCTTGTCGTCCTATCAGAATATTTTTATGGGCGGACTGGAACGACATGGTTCTTTTTATAACCTGTGGAATCTGATCAAACCCAGAATCGCTGACCGGCAGCAAATCACCAGCCTGGCCACAGACCTGGGCATCGCCGACCAGTTATGGAAATCCGTGGATCAACTCTCCGGCGGGCAACGGCAGCGGGTGGCCATCGGTCGGGCACTGTTTCGTCAGCAACCAATTTTTTTCGGTGATGAACCGGTCTCGGCACTGGATCCGGCCCAGAGCGAAATCATTCTGCGGCTACTCATGGACCGTCATCAGACATTACTGGTGAGCTTGCATAATCGTCGTCTGGCACTGGATCATTTCGATCGGGTTATCGCCCTCAAACGCGGCCGCATCCAATACGATGGTCCGGTTTCCGGATTAACATCTGAGGCACTGAATGAATTCTATGCCTGAGCGGATGACAGCCCCTCCCGCCAGTACCGGTAAACGTCTGCTCCGCCTCAGCCTGCTGTTGTTGGTCTCCGCAGTCTTATGCCTGCCCTGGGCAGATCTGCAACTTTACCCATCCGAACCCTGGCGGGAACTGGGTCGTATTGGCTGGGGATTTATCACTCCCTGGTGGCATGATCCGTCGACATTGATCAATGCCCTGGGCCAGACCATTGCCTTTGCACTGCTGGCGGTGGTATTGGCAGTACCAGCTGGTTTGCTGTTGGCTATGTACTGGCACTGCCGACTGCTACGCATCCTGGCAGCATCGATACGGGCTGTTCACGAGATCTTCTGGGGATTGTTGTTCATGCAGATCTGGGGATTGAGCGCCACCACTGGATTACTGGCGATTCTGGTACCTTATACCGGTGTGTTTGCCAAAGTCTTCGCAGAAATTTTCTCACGTCAAAACCGCCAGCCGGGACTGGCGATATCTCCAGATTCCCAGCGTCTGAGTCGCTATGCCTATACCTTGATTCCGCAGTCACTGACGGAGTTGTCTCATTATGTTCGCTATCGTTTCGAATGCGCCCTGCGCTCCAGCGCGATACTCGGCTTTATCGGTTTACCCACTCTGGGGTTCCATCTGGAAACCGCGTTTAAGCAAGGCAGTTATAGCGAGGCAGCAGCCCTGTTATGGCTGTTTTTTCTGTTGATCGCCACCATTCGCTGGTGCCTTCGGCCGATACTGATACCCCTCTATACCGTGGTGGCTCTGTGGTTACTACCGGCAATGCCCGCTACTCCCGATGGTCTCTTCTGGCGGTTTGTCTCTGAGGATATCTGGCCGCAATCACTCCAGCAGTTAAACTGGCAGGAAACCCTGCACTGGTACAGTTCTGTCTTCCGTCGTGAGGCCTGGCCGGCACTGCTGCAAACGCTGTTGTTGACACAACTGGCCCTGGTGCTTACCGGCATCCTCGCTCTGGTACTCTATCCTTTTGCCAGTCAGGCCATCGTCGGTAAAGGGCGGGCAGCCGGTCAATGTCTGTTATTAATCATGCGCTCCACACCGGAAATGATCTTTGCATTTATCTTCCTGCTGCTGTTTGGCCCATCAGGTTTGCCAGCGGTACTGGCGCTGGCGGTTCACAATGGTGGTCTGATCGGGTTTCTACTGACCGGTCATAGCGAAAAACAGCCTCATCGCGCCGATGATCCAACCGGACTCAACCGTTATTTGTATCTGCATACACCGCGACTGTATCCGGGGTTTCTGGCGTTTTTGTTGTACCGCTGGGAAGTGATTTTGCGCGAAAGTGCCATCATGGGCATTTTGGGGATTACCACGCTAGGGTTCTATATTGACTCCGCATTTGAGGAAATCCGCTATGACAAAGCTTTTTTTCTGATCCTCATAACCGCCCTGCTGAATGTGTTAGTGGATAGTATATCGAGACAGTTACGTCGGCGTGCAGGTGCAGAAAATATTGGCGACACCAGTTATTAGTGGAATCCCCCCAATAGTGTTCTGCACTCATCACTCATCATCGACAACCGCATAAAACCATTGATAAACCTTCTCTATGACGGTGAAACCAAAGAGCGGTTGGAGAGACAAATGATCTGTACCCAACCCGGCCATATGATCGAGCTCAATACGCTAAGGAACCATCTGAAAAATGGCCTGTTTTCGCGCAGGACGTTGTCAGCACCAGTCTCACCTCCTCATTGACACCGGTAAATTGCAGTGTTGCGAGTGGTGCTTCCTCGCCTGCATCAAAACTATTCCTATTTTTCAGAGGCCACTAACGTAGGGGCTCAAATAAAACGCATATTTAAATGGGCCGCCGAATTCACTTCTCAACTCTACGTTAAGTTCAGCAAACGGCGTCCCACTCTTCGAGAAGCCCTCGATACGCCCACCGCTTCGTTCCAGCTTTTGACAAAGGAATAACCATTGCCTGCGAGCTGCGCCTCGCTGTGAACATCTTGAGGTGCTTTGTTAATATAGGTTTTATTCAAGACACCACACTAACAATCTTCTGCTCTAACAATAGATATGCTTCTCCGGCTTCATTAGAATACGGCTTTTTTCCAGGTATTATTTTTTATGATAAGTGAACTAGTAGGCGGTACCCTGATTGGTACAGCTGCGGCACTGATATGGCTCGGCATTGGCCGGGTCAGCGGAATGACCGGCGTGATCTCATCGTTATTTAGCTTACAGATTTTCCGCTACCGCTGGACATTGTGGTTTCTGGCAGGAGTGATCATTGCCAACCCGCTGTATCGTCTCGCCGGTGGCCGGATATCCATTGACATGAATGACAGTCTGCCATTATGGCTAACCGCTGGCGTGCTGGTCGGATTCGGAACCTACATTGGCAACGGTTGTACCAGCGGACATGGGGTCTGTGGTATCGGTCGCTTATCCCCTCGTTCCATTGTATCAACGGTTACCTTTATCGCGACTGGCATGATCACAGTCACGTTGATGAATGGAGTTGCCGGCTCATGAAACTGAAATCGACCATCACAACTCTGATTCCGTTTTTCGGTGGGACGCTGTTCGGAGTCGGGCTGCTGATTTCCGGAATGAACAACCCCGCCAAGGTTCGTGGGTTTCTGGATATTCTGGGGGCCTGGCAACCAGCCCTGATTGCGGTTATGGCTTCGGCAGTCCTGATTTTCGGGCTGGCATTTCAGTTCAGTAAACGCCGGAAAACACCATGGTTCGGAGATATGTTTCATTTACCAAGCCTGAGTGATATTTCATTCCGACTGCTGGCAGGTGCTGTACTGTTTGGTATCGGCTGGGGATTGATTGGTCTGTGCCCTGGTCCGGCTCTGGTGGATCTGGCCAGTCTGCACTGGCCAGCCATTGGTTTTGTGGTTGCCATGATCACCGGAAATCGCCTGGCGCATTATCTGGTTGGCCCAGCCCGATAATATTTCCTGGTGAATGCCATTGTCGCATTCACCACATTGTGAAAGTCACGTCATAACGACAATCCCTCTGCTCCTTCAAAATTCGGGCTTTCATGCCGGTTCCGAACACTTTCCGGCTGGTCCGGAAATTGCCATACCCCTGTCTGAGAACATACTTTGGAGCACAGCTAATGGATATTCAACAACTTGAATGTTACCGGCAACAAATCGAACAGGGGCACCTGATTCCGTATATCGGCCCAGGTACTTTACGGGGAGTGATCAATCAGGATGACGGTTCGCCGATTCCCGCCGATAGCGATTCACTGATCCTGGCGATGAATAATGGCAGACCCATGGCACCAAAGCTGATGTACGAATTTCCGCGTGCGGCAATGAATCTCGAACTCAAGCGCGGGCGCAGTTTCGTGGAACGTTTTTTGACGCAAACCTATAGTGAAAAACAGTGGAGCCTGTCCACGCTGCATCAATGGCTGGCATCCCTCGAGGCCCCCTATATCATCGATATCAACCGCGATACCCAACTGCAAGACCTATATGCTGACCGCGAATATATTCTGGTGGTCGGTTGTGCCCGCATCAGTGGAACCCAGTATCGTTTTCAGATCTACCATCATTCACACGGTAACTATCAGGTTATCGAACAGCATCAGGTCAATCCCGATCTGCCGGTATTGTTTAAACCCATGGGAACACCGGTTCCTTCACCCAGTTATATCGCCTCTGATGCCGATTATGTGGATTACATTACTGAACTGATGGGAGGCTTTGCTATTCCGGCATTTCTGAAACTGCGCAGACAAAACAAGCAATATCTGTTACTGGGCATGCATTTGAATCGCGATACCGAGCGGATGGTCTTCAGCGACATTATTTATGGTGCAAACGAACAACAGGCCGGCTGGGCACTGATTGAAAATGCCAATGATAAGGAACGGCGCTTTTGTCGTAAAAAACAAATCGAAGTGATTGATCTCGAATACGGCCCAGAACAGGAAGCGGTTGAGGCAGTCTTCTCCTGATACTCCCATTGTCTGGAGAGGGCTTTCCGTCCTCTCCGAAGCCCTGATAGATAATCAACAGCCATGACAGAACTGAACCTTATTTCGCAGTTGGAAGAAAACCTCAAAGCATTCATCAAACTGATTCCGGTTGAACCGGTGTCCAGCCAGTGGCAATTGGAAGTGCAACTATTCTATGCCGGTGAATCGGCCGGAAAAACCAGTTTTAATCTCTATGGATATAACCAGGAAGAAGCGGAAGCTATTGCCCGAGGGGTTAAACAAAATTCTTTTTTGATGAAGGAAATTGACGAATATCTGTGGGGAGACAGTGATTAAGGTCCGGGATAAAGATTCCCGGACGCATCACTTGTAATTTATAAGGCAGTGGATTTTTTCTGCCATTCAGCCGGGGTCATCGCCTTAACAGAGATGGCATGCAACGTACCCGAAGCAATCAGCTCCTGAACACCCGCCAGCACTTTCTGTTGCCGCTTCACCGGTGTCAGACCGGTAAACTCTTCACTAACGACCTGCACAGTAAAATTACACTCTTCCCCCAGGAAGCTGACTTCAGCATTTTCGAACTCTGCTTCAATCAGAGATTTGATCTGTTCCTGCATGATGTTGCACCCTCATTTCTCAAAATCGGGCGCTATTAAACACCGTCAGTCTGTAATAATCCAGCATCGGCCAGCATGGCTTTCAGGCTACCATCGGCCACCATTTCACAGACGACATCACAGCCACCAACCAGCTCTCCCTGCACAAATAGCTGTGGATAGGTCGGCCAGTTGGAAATCGCCGGCAGCTTCTCTCGAATGAATGGTGCCGCCAGCACGTTCACATACGTGAACTCAGTAATAACTGTTTTCAGTGCTGCGGAAGCCGTTTTGGAAAAGCCACATTGAGGCTCTTCCGGTGTGCCTTTCATGTACAACAGCACAGGATGAGTGGCAATCTGTTGCTTGATCTTGGTGGTAGTATCAGACATGTTATTAGTCGCCTTTTGGTATGATCAGGTTGTTCCGCCCCAAATAGCGGACTAACCAGGTGGGTAAATGTGTTCTTCATTGCCATAACAATCATTGAAGCTCTGGCATTCCTGACAGCTCGGTGCCCGGCATACATAGTCTCCACCGCGCTCACACAGCTGCCGGTACAGAAATTTTTTCCACTTCATATCATGGACATTCTGCTGTGCCAGTGATGGAAAATTAGAGCTCAGGAGCTCATTCAGCATAGTGCGATTAGGCAATCCCAGGTCATGCCAGAGATGTCCGCCGCCCATGCAACCGGCCACGACCATCTGTGCGATCCACAACTCTGAATCACATGCCCCCCGACGATGATCCACCAACAAAGCACTCAACTCCTCACACTCGTCCTGTCGTTGCTCCAGCAACAATTGCCGAATATCTTCTTCGACAGGCGGTTTGAGGTAATCGTCGTTGATCAACATCCGGGTCGACACACAACTCTTACAGGCATCTACAAACTGTTCCGGAGTCAGCCCAAGATAGAAAGGCAGACATGACTGCCCCTGCCGCTGGGATGACAACATCTGCCCAAACCAGCGGCAGTTCAACAACCATGGCATGGTTTCGAATGAGTCTTTTGTGGCCAATAACAATTTGGTTCCCTCGCTGTGATCATCAACGAGCCTGGATTTCAGCCATCGCTTTCGCCATCAGCTCCGGCGGAATCCCCGTCAGAGATCCCGGTGGGTTTATGGCTTCTCCCCCGGCATTCAGTATGGCGCCCTCGATCGGACAAATACTGGCGCACTGGGGATCAGCATAATCTCCATCACACTCCGTACATTTTTTCGGGCTGATTTTAAAATGTGTCTCAGCCATGGAAATGGCATTGCTTGGGCAGACATCCACACAGGCCCAGCAGTTTACACAGGATTCGATAATTGACAGCGCCATTGTCTTCTCCTCATTGCGTTCAAAGACAGGGAAGCAGGCTTCCCTGAATATCAACAGATTAAGCTGTTTCAGTCATGACCGTGGCAGCAGGATCCAGTTTTCCAGCGGCATCCATTTCCTGATATACCTGCGCGACAGCTTCTTCGATCGGCTCCATGGCATGCTCGCCATTCGGTTGTATACCGGCCTGTTCCAGTTGTTCCCAGGGCTCATAACCAATTTTGGCACAGAGCACGACCTCGCAACCTTTTAAAGCCCGGATACTGCCCGACAATGCCGATTCCTTTTCACCACAAGTATCATTGCCGATACAATACTGATCGACCTTGCGATGACTGATAAAACGCACACCTGTCGAAGACGCTTCATACACCAAAAACTCAGTGGCATGACCGAAGTGCTGATTGATCAAGTCACTGCCAGTGGTTGCCACGGCCATTAATACCGGGCGTTTTTCCGATTGGCTGGCAGATGATCCAAACATACTGGACAGTCGTGCTTTTTTAGCCCGTTTTTCATCCAGTTCCTGCTCAATGGCGGCATGCACGACAGCGCGTTTTTTCATCGCTTCGTCGTAATCGATGTCCATGGATTCTATTTTGTCGATGGTGAACTCCTCACCACGGTCTTCACCGAGCAGCCCCACGGCATCTGCACGACACTGACGACAATGGCGCATCATATTCATGTCTCCGGCACAGGCATCCTGCAGATCCTGTAACTCCTCCGGTTCTGGTGAACGCTGCCCCATGACACCATAAAACGTACCATGCTCAGCTTCCGCAATCAGCGGCATGACGTTGTGCAGAAAGGCACCCTTTTCTTTGACGATACGACTGACTTCTTTAAGATGCTCATCATTGACACCGGGAATCATGACCGAGTTCACTTTCACCAGAATGCCTCTGGCTACCAGCATTTCCAGGCCTTTCTGTTGTTGTCTGATCAGAATTTTCGCAGCTTTCTCACCGAACACCCGGCGATTATTCCAATAAATCCAGGGATAAATTTGAGCCCCGATTTTGGGATCCACGCAATTAATCGTGATCGTGACATGATCAATATTGTGTTTTGCCAGTTCGTCTACCGATTCTGGCAACGACAACCCATTCGTGGAAACACACAATTTGATATCAGGCGCCTCCTCTGACAAACGCCGGAAGGTATCGAATGTACGTTCAGGGTTCGCCAGTGGATCACCCGGACCGGCAATACCGAGTACCGTCATTTGTGGAATATTGGCAGCAACCGCCTTGGTCTTCGCAACTGCCTGCTCCGGAGTCAGTAACTCCGAAACCACTCCTGGACGGGATTCATTACTGCAATCATATTTACGATTACAGTAGTGACACTGAATATTACAAGCCGGTGCGACTGCCACATGCATTCGTGCAAAATAGTGATGAGCATCCTCTGAATAACAAGGATGGTTGAATACCTTTTGCCGGATTTCTTCCGGCAAATGCGACATTTGATCATCTGTACTGCCGCAGGATCCGGTACTGCACCCGGACGCTTCCGCAGGTTTGGCCGATGAACCGATAACCGTTAATTCCATCCTCTCTCACTCCTCTGGTGGATTGATCCGTCAGAGTTGTTGCAACGCCTGTACCGTTATGGCGACTAACAAAAACATTTTTAATATCAATAGTTTATGGATATTTTCGTGCCCGGCAGGAGTGTTGTATTAATACAGATGTTCGAACAATGTGGGCTTTGTGACAGAAGCAGGACATACTAATGAGATGTTTAAAATAAATATCCCTCGTTTCAGACCAAATGCAGCATGGAGGCTGCATTCGAGCTTATAGAGATGTATTTATGGCAGGCCTGAGACGGGATATATTCATTATTTTTCCCGGTAGCAGCTATCAGACAATCTGGCGGGAAACCCGCCAGGTTCGATGACGCTCACTCAAGACAAAATAAAGCGATTGAAATAATGACGGTTTTTTTCATCCAACGGGGTGGACTTGCGAGTTTCCGGATCCATGGCAACAACAACCGTCTCAGCAGTGGCAACACACTGTTGCTGCTGAAAAATCGCCTGATACATGGTGATTGAACTACGACCAAGGCGCACAATCCCAGTGCCAATTTCAACCTCTCCCGGCCAGGTAATCTCAGCAATGAAATCAAGACTGAGATGCGCCACCACAAACATTGAATTGGCCAGTTCAAACTGTCCTTCCTGATTCCAGAAAATATTCACGCGGCCAGTTTCCAGAAAACTCGCAAATACAGTATTGTTAACATGCCCGAGGCAATCCACGTCACTAAATCGGACATTCTCCCGGCTGCGCGCGGGAAATTCATCAATACTTAATTGTTGCGGTGTTTTGTTTTTCAAACTCTCTGTCATCGTCACATCCGGCATTTATGTTATTAAGGCTTTGATAACACTTTAAAAGACACGCCGTCAAAAATCATGCTTTCCCGTGAGTTGATGACGTTTTGATCACACTCATCCCGTTGCCATACAGATTAGCGCATCGCCGGAAATATTAAACAGGGAGTAATCGACAATCGAATTAAGATTATGGTCGATCAGCCAGCAAATCAGAAACAATATTTTGCCAGGGCTTTTTAACATACCAAACTATAGTGACCCGCCACATTCGTTCACCCCAGGCCTTTACTTCTCTGCCCCAAAAGACTTCCAGACCAGATGAATACGCTGTTAAAAAGTCGTTCTTAAGTATGAATCACACAAATACTCGCATACTTTTTTTTATAAAAATCGTTTTCAACAGTTCTCACAGCAAAATAACTATTTACTATTTTGAGAAAAACCTTATCGTGTTTAGTATGACGTTTAATTTTGAATACTATATAGCCTAATAATTACAAGACATATTCAAAGAAAACTCATTTTATAAATCAGGTGCTCCGTTGAACTTAAGTAGAAGACAGGATCAGCAGCTCAGGGAAGCCATAGACAAACTTCACCACTACGAAGGAAAAAAAAGTGCACCTGCATTATTTAACCAAGTACTCAAAGATCTTGCACACATTACCCAATCCAGGCTTTCTTTTGTTATTCTGATAACAAAAACAGAAGATCAGATCACCCTGTTAAAAATCTCCTGCAGTTATGACAAAAACCGTGATATTGCCATTCAACATGACATATTGCTTGAGCCAAACACCCGAATTTTTAACCGCCTGAATGCAATCAGCAACAGCAATATACCAGAGGTTTTTCAGCGTCCGTCACTATCACAGCTACCATATGACAGACTTGGATGGCATCCGCTTGAAAATATGATTGCCCTGCCCCTTATCGACAGCCAACAAAGCATAGGCATTGTCTGTCTTGGCAACAGTAACAATGGCTATTCCATCGATATGGCAAAGCGGTTCTGGCCACTACTCATTACCACCGTATCTATTTTTAATGGTATCCGTAAAAAGCAGAAAAAAGCTGTTCAACTGCCAAGTAAAGATGAAGAAACAGGTGTCGCATTACAGAAAACCCAATATGACTGCCCATTGGCCACCATCGAAATCAATAAAAACCATAAGATCACCAGTTTCAACCCTGCTGCAGAAAGCCTGTTTGGAGTGACTGAACAGTTTGCCATCGATCGGGAAATCACCTCCTTTCTGCCTGAGCGATTTCCAAACGAACATCGTATTTATACTTTCAGTCCACTCAATCAACAGATCTACTGCCAGGCGATCAATGCCGTCGGCGCGGAATTAATGGTAGATATCACCATAACCCCCTACGAACGGAACGGACAGATACATTATTTGTTGTTCATCCAGAACAACAGCGAACTACGCTCCTTGCGTCAACAGTCCGAGCAGGAAGCCCAACGCTTTGAAGCGGTTTCCAATCTCGCGCCTGTCGGTATTCTACAGATCAATCGAAACTGGGCATGCACCTATGTTAATCATCACTGGTGTGATATTTGTGGATTGACGGAAGAGAAGCTACATGGCCATCAATGGATCAATCTCATTCACCCGGGTGACTTGAAAAACACCATGACGGCACTGCAACAGTCCATTACCCAGAAAAAAGAGTTTTCCATAGAGTGTCGTTTTAATATTCCACGAGGCGACACCATCTGGGTTGAACTGAATGCCAGAGCTTTTTTTGGCATGAATAAAGAGCCAGTGGGGGTTATTGCCACCATCACCGATAATACCTATCGCCATCATGCTGAACGGAAACTGCGGGACATGGCCGAACTTGATCCATTGACCGGGCTTCCCAACCGGACATTGTTTCAGGACCGCCTGGAAAACGCTCTCAATCAGTCATTGCAGGAAAAAGGTATTATTCTTCTTTACCTGGATCTGGATGAATTTAAAAACATCAACGACAGCTTTGGCCATGATGTAGGGGATGAATTGCTAACAGAGGTGACGCACCGATTACAACAATGTGTGCATGCTGATCACACCATTGCCAGAGTTGGGGGCGATGAATTTATGATCCTGATGGAAGGGATCGAACACTCTTGCCTTGCCTCTGAAATGTCAGAAAAAATCATGTCACATCTGGCACAACCTTGTCTGATTCAAGAACATGAACTATTTATCACCACCAGTATCGGCATTACGTTCGCTTTCAACAACGTAAACACCGGTAGCAAAACGCTGATCAAACAAGCGGACATCGCACTTTATCGGGCCAAATCAGAAGGTAGAAATAATTACCAGTTTTATTCACCGGAACTGGAACGGGCTTCCAAAGACCGAACCATTATCCGTAACAGCCTGCACAATGCATTGGATCGTGGGGAAATGGAGGTCTATTACCAGTTACAGGCCGACGTGAACAGTGGCCGTTATGTTGGATCAGAGGCACTGTTGCGCTGGCGCCATCCAACTCGTGGGTTAATCAGCCCCACCTCGTTCATTGCCCAACTGGAGGAAACGCGGTTAATTATTCCTATCAGTCACTGGCTGTTACAGCAGGTTGTGAGCGCTTACCTACAATGGCAGTCAGATGGATTATTGGACCCAACCGCTCACATATCGATAAATCTGTCTCCCCGGCAATTATATGACCGGCATCTGGCGAAATCTTTTAAACAGGTATTAAACGAATCAGGACTACCCGGTGACGCATTGGTAGTGGAGATTACCGAGTCTATCCTGCTGGAAGAATCCTCCAGCACCCTCAAGTTGTTGTCTGATCTCAAGGACCTCGGAATTCAGATCGCACTTGACGATTTTGGCACCGGATATTCATCACTGACTTATTTAAAACGCTATCCGATTGACTATATAAAAATAGATCGCTCCTTTATGAGTGACATTTTGTTCAATCAGGATGACGAATCAATCGTCAAAGTCGTGATTGCGCTGGCGCATTCGCTCAAACTGAAAGTGATTGCCGAAGGTGTGGATAATCATGAGAAAGTGGTTCGCCTTCAGGAACTGGGATGTGACTACTTCCAGGGTTATTTACTGAACAAACCGATGGATATGACTCAAACTGCGAACTTGTTGTTTAAACACAAACAACAGCACATCATTAACCTGAATCATCGTCAAAGCGGATCAGGCAACACATAAGCACCGTGGGACGGTCAGATCTTTTACTCTTAGAATATCGAACTCAAAGCTCATTTCTCAAAGCAGCCCATTTCATAGCGCTGGATGAACAGGATTTCAAAAAAGCGAGACGGGGAAAATAGAAAAACTTCATCGTGAGTATTTTTAAACAGAAAAGGCAGCGTTGTTCACACTGCCTTCAATCACAAGCATGGCAACGAAACTATTTCAGCTGAATTCGCTCATGAACTTTTCGATAGTCTCAATCATTGCCGGTGATCCGACAAAAAATGGCGTACGCTGATGCAATTCAACCGGATCAATCTCCAAGATTCTCTGCCCAGGGCCAGAAATAGCTCTCCCTCCTGCGGCTTCAGCGAGAAATGCCATTGGGTTACATTCATACAACAGCCGTAATTTTCCACTGGGATAACGGCTTGAAGTTGGGTATAGATAAATGCCACCTTTTATCAGATTACGGTGAAAATCAGATACCAAAGAACCGATATAGCGAGATGTGTACGGTCGCTTCGTAGCCTCATCCTCCTCCTGACAATATTTAATGTATTTTTTAACACCATCAGGAAAATGAATGTAATTACCTTCATTGATGGAATACATCGAACCATTATGAGGAAACTTCATGTTTGGATGCGATAGACAAAACACACCCAGTGTGGGGTCGTAGGTGAATCCATTAACATCCTTACCAGCGGAGTAGACCATCATTGTCGATGAACCATAAATAATATAACCGGCGGCTATTTGATTGACACCTTTCTGCAGAAAGTCGGCTTCGGTCACCGGCGTCCCCACCGGGGAGATCCGTCGGTAAATTGAAAAAATGGTACCGACCGATACGTTGACGTCAATATTCGACGACCCATCCAGAGGATCGATCAATACCACATATTTTCCATCGATATTCTTACCCTCTTCAAAGCGGACGAAATCCTCTTCTTCCTCCGATGCCAGTCCACATACGACACCTCTGGCCGCCAGAGCGGTTTTAAATTTTTCGTTTGCGTAAACATCGAGCTTTTGCTGCTGTTCACCCTGAACATTTTCCTCCCCGGCCGCCCCGGTAATATCTGCCAATCCCGCCTTATTGATTTCACGATGCACAACTTTAGACGCAAAGCGTATCGACGCAAATAAAGCAGAAAGCTCACCGGTAGCACCTGGATATTCTGCCTGCCGGTCAATTATGAACTCTCCAAGGGTTTTTATAATTTCCATGTACGTAACTCTCGCGATGCAAAAAATGGAGGAATTAGCTCATTTTGCGGCGAAAATATGTCATGTCAACAAATGAAATTCTGAAACGTTTAAGTAGAAAACAGCAAATGACACATCTATGACAGCATGAAAACGTTTTTAGGGATATAGAAGAAAAATAAAAAAGAAGAGAACAAATGAATATCAGACACTCTGAGACGGACCGGATGGTCCGTCCGGCAAGTAGCTTTATTAAAATAGCAGCTGTACAGACCCGTGCAAATTAACGGACAAACTTGACTCACCAGCTTCAATGGCAGGACCCGCTGCAGAAAAAGAGTTGCCTATTTCAGATCTGAACTTCGCTTGGAAAGGCAACATCTGACCACCTTCATTGATGCTTACATTCACAATCCGATAGTCATTCGCACCCATTTCCTTGACCAGAAGGTCAGCTTTATCTTTAAAAGAGCCTAATGCGTCCTTGATCAAACTATCAGAAACTTTCTTTTGCAGGTCATCACTGACTTTGAACTGCATGTTACTGATATTGAGTTTCTGTTGCAGCCGACCACTCAATTCCGCCAACTTTTCAATCTCACTGCTTTCCAGTCGCAACTGCTGACTGACTGCCCAGGCAATGATCCGGTCATTCCGATATACAGGCTGAGTAGTGTAATTAAGCGTCGACACCTTAAGGGCTGACCGATCCTTAACCTGTGACAACGCCCAATTCATATCCTGATTAACTTCCTTACTGGCATCCTTTGCCTCATCTGACTGATGCCTGGCCACTAACGTAATGACCAGAATATTATTCTCAATTTCTTGCACGGAATTGGTTTGAATTTGATAAATATTGAACTGCTGGTCGTCCGCAAGACCCAACACACTTATACACATACCGGAAAACAGTACGATTGCCTTCACAATTCTTGACATTGTTAATGTTCCGTTGGTGATTGATAAGTCAATGATGGTTTACCAATGCAGGGTCATAACCGAACCAGTCTCCTGCATATCCATCACCCATATATTGCTTAAGGTGCCACTGAATAACTTACGGTGTCGCCAATACCGTATTATAAATCTGCTCAAATCCATCATTTATGGTGAATAAATGTCTGCTTTTACAGATTTTCACTTTGTTCTGACTTCCTCGACGACATAACTCTGAGGATCCTCAAACAAGAACCACTTATAAAAAGTTGCCATAACTTAGGACATGTATTATCGGCCATATACACCTGCCAACCTACTACGCTTATGAAATGCAATCGTAAATATCAGTCAAGATATCATCATGACAACCGGTATAGGACAGATGCCACCCCCACACTGATGATTCAGAACATGCAACATTAAGCAAATATAAGAATCTCCAAGATCACCGATTGTGACATATCTCACGGATTTTCAGCGTTTTATATCAGTAGTTTTGTAGTGATATCACACACTGCTGACAGGTTATCTCAGAAAACTTTATTGTTATTATCTGCATAACCAATAGCACCGGACACCAGTTTGCCCGAATTATTCAGAAAGGCAATAACGACACATAAAAAATAAGGAAAAAAATTCACCAGAGAAGGGAGCTACAGGCACCGAATGGTGCCTGCGTGTTCGTATTAAACAAAAAATTTAAGCTTTGGAGGGTAATGGGTTTCTAAACCTCCGCCATATTACCTTTTTCTTCGAGCCAGCTTTTGCGGTCGCCACTGCGTTTTTTGGCCAGTAGCATATCCATCATTTCAAACGTTTGTTTATCATCTTCGATGGTCAGTCTTACCAGTCTGCGGGTATCCGGGGCCATGGTGGTTTCACGCAGCTGCAAAGGATTCATTTCACCCAGTCCTTTGAATCGGGTTACCTGAGGTTTGGCTTTCTTTTTCTCGGCTTTTATGCGATCCAGAATGCCATTAAGCTCACTCTCATCGAGTGCATAGGCTACTTCTTTGCCCACATCAACACGATATAATGGCGGCATGGCAACATATACATGACCGGCTTCGACCAGGGCGCGAAAATGCCGAACAAACAGTGCACATAGAAGTGTGGAAATATGCAGTCCATCGGAATCGGCATCGGCCAGGATGCATACTTTACCGTAACGCAGGCCTTCGAGGTCATTGGAGTCTGCATCGACTCCCAGCGCGACCGCAATGTCATGAACTTCCTGCGAAGCGAGAATTTCATTGGAGTCCACTTCCCAGGTGTTCAGGATTTTTCCACGCAACGGCAGAATAGCTTGAAATTGACGGTCACGTGCCTGTTTGGCTGATCCGCCGGCGGAATCCCCTTCCACCAGAAACAACTCTCCGGCCATTGCATCCGCACCGGCACAATCAGCTAGTTTACCGGGCAATGCCGGGCCGCTGGTAACCTTTTTACGAACAACTTTTTTGGCGGCCCGCATACGTTTTTGAGCATTATTCACCGCCATTTCGGCAAGCAGGTCGCCGACATCGGTATGCTGGTTCAACCACAGCGCAAACGCATCTTTGACCACTCCGGATATGAATACGGATGACTGCCGGGAAGACAGACGCTCTTTTGTTTGCCCGGCAAACTGTGGGTCTCGCATTTTGGCAGACAACACATAAGAACAACGGTCCCAGATATCTTCCGGTGATAATTTAATGCCTCTGGGCAGCAGGTTGCGGAATTCACAATATTCACGCATGGATTCCAGCAGGCCGGTTCGAAAGCCATTTACGTGAGTTCCACCCTGGGCAGTGGGAATCAGGTTGACATAGCTTTCCTGTAACAGTTCCCCGCCTTCGGGTAACCACTGCACCGCCCAATCCACACCTTCTTCCTCAGAGGAGAAGGAGCCATGAAAAGGCTCTTCAGGTATCGTTTCATAGAGTTGGGTGTTCAACTTGAGATAGTCACGCAGGCCATCTTCATAGAACCACTCATCGTTTTCCTGTTTTTCCTGATTCTCGAACGTGACTCTCAAACCCGGACACAACACCGCCTTGGCGCGCAGAATATGGCGCAATCGGGAAACCAGGAATTTATCAGAATCGAAGTACTTCGGATCAGGCATGAACCGAATCAGGGTACCGGTCGTTTTTTTGCCACAGGTACCGATTTCCTCAAGCTCAACGGCCTTGTCACCGTTTTTGAACCCCATGCGGTATACTTTACCATCACGTTTAATGGTCACTTCGAGTACTTTGGACAGCGCATTGACGACGGAAACCCCCACGCCGTGCAACCCCCCGCTGAACTGATAGTTTTTACCTGAGAATTTTCCACCAGCATGCAACCGGGTCATGATGAGTTCGACACCGGAAACTTTTTCCTCCGGATGAATATCGACAGGCATGCCGCGTCCATTATCTTCAACGGATAACGACCCATCGGAAAATAAGATAACCGCAATGTGGTCAGCATGACCGGCCAGAGCCTCATCCACCGAATTATCAATCACTTCCTGGGCCAGGTGATTGGGGCGGGTGGTGTCGGTATACATCCCGGGGCGCTTACGGACCGGGTCAAGACCGCTCAGGACTTCAATGGATTCAGCGTTGTAGTTTTGATTCGTCATGGAATGTCTATTTATTTAAATTTAAAAAATGACTGATGGCGGGAAGTGTGGTTTCAAACTGTTCAAAGCGATGACTTCCACGGGGCTGAATAAGTGCCTGAGAAACCGGGAACCGGTTAAGTGCATCGCGGTAATCCAACACCTCATCACCTGTCTGCAGCACAAGCATAATCTGTTTGTTTGGTATCCGTCGAGTCTCCCGCCATTTTTTCAGAGTTTCGGTAACGTTTTGATTTATATGGAGTGTTTCACCGGTATAGGGATTTTGAACAGTGTCAGGGTATTGTTGTAAGGAGATATCCGGTTGTACTGCAGGGTTTACCAGTACCGCTTTGACAGCAAACTCTGCCGCTAGTTGCCAGGCAAAAAAACCTCCCAGGGAACTGCCGATAAACACCGGCTCAACATGGTTCCGACGACTCTGCACCACCAGATCAGCCAGCATAACCTGAGCACGCTCCAGATCCAGCGGAATCTGTGGAGCTTCAAAGCCAAGGGCCTGGGGAAACAACTGCAGATTATGACGTAAAATCTGCGCCTTTTCAGAGTCGGGGGAACTCAGGAATCCATGTAGAAAAACGAGTTTTTTCTTCAGAAAACAATCCTGCCCTGGTATTTAGTGAGGGTTTTCAGTAGTGCTCAATAGCCTTTGACGCTGTAATCTATTTCAAATTCCACATTTTGCACTCTGGATACACCGGTTTCTATCGAGCCATCGTCATACAATGTCAGCCAGCGGTAACCGGGTCCGGTTTTATCAATTGAGAAGTCTTTAGAATGAGGCTCAAACTGAACACAGGTGGATGGTGTGGAAATAAATCGCAGTCCATCAATCACCTCATCCCGCTCCTGATGTACGTGCCCCCACAATAGCGCTTTAATATTGGGGTACTTACGAACGATTGCTAACAGCTCACTGCCATTTTTTATTTGCTGATGATCAATCCAATGACTTCCCATTGGCAAAGGATGGTGATGGAAGGCAACCAAAATATGTTTATCAGGGTACTTACCAGCCACCTGATCAACGAGTTCAAACTGGTCATGATCAAAACGACCATATACTTTGTGTGGAACACTGGAATCCAATAATAAAATTACCCAAAAATCTGTCACGATAATTTTTTCAATCAGTTCAGATTTTTCGGCCACCCGGTTCATGGTGTTTTTATTATCATGATTACCCGGGCACCAGCGGATGGTCACTCCAAAACCTTCCAATATGGTTTTAAAGCGCTGATAAGCCTGCAGGGAACTATCCTGTGCGATATCACCTGTTGCTATAAGTGCATCAATAACCGGCTGCTCTTCCCGAATTTTATCGAGTACCAGATCAAGACTTTTCTGTGTCTGTAATCCTAATAAGGTACCCTCTTCGCCTGCGTGAAGATGAGGATCGGTAATTTGAATAAGCTGAAAAGGAATTTTCTGACTCAAAACATACAGTATCCGTTTATCCTAAAGCCATTTTTACATACTTATTTTTATAGTCATAGACTCACAACAGGAAAAAAACCAGGATAGTTATTGTATTTAGAAGTTTTAATCACATTTGTGAAAAAAGTCTATCCAGAACAGCAGACTCTACAATATGACCATCGCTCAGACATTGGCTCAAACATTCTGAGACAAAACGATTCAATTGGGCTTTCTCATCCACCTGATACATTTGCTCATTGGGATACGGATAGACTCCGTTGTGCTGGCGCCCGCTTTCGCCTTTTACAACTTCCGCCATCCTGGCATCCTGATACACCCGGATCAAAATACTTTTGCTCATAGGCATGACCGAACTGATTTCCATCTGTACGGTTGCGGTGTACGAAAAGCACTCTCGAACCTTTAATCGTATTCTGGCATATCTCTGTCTACCGTCATGCAGGTCGAGTTCCAACTGCTGATTCTCCTCCATCTCAGGAAAAATCTTCTGCAATTTGGCATAGTTCCCCTCACACGTGGCCCCATCATGCGCCAGGTCCGGAACATATTTCTTTTTCGGGATACGGAATGAGGACAAGATTCAATGACTCCAGAGTGATTGCAAACGTGTTTTGTGCAATTGTAACCATTGCAAAGCCATAATACCGGCTGCGTTATTGATTTTTCCGTTTTCCAGGGCAGAAAAGGCCTCGGCTGTTGTTAAAACGTGAACTTTAATATCCTCCCCTTCCTCTTCTAGCCCATATATGCCGCCAGCATTGGCACTGTCCACTTCAGCGGCATAGAGAAAGACTTTTTCATTTGAACCGCCAGGAGACGGCAGATAGTCGCAGATTTTCTCCATACGTCCCAGAGAAAGCCCGGCTTCCTCCATGGCTTCACGCCGCCCTACCTGCTCCGGTGTTTCGTCTTTATCAATCAGTCCGGCCACCAGCTCCAGCAGCCAGGGATTGCCGTGAAAACTGGCTGCCACTCTGAACTGCTCCACAAATACCAACTGATCGAGTGTCGGATCAAACAGCAATACACAGACGGCATCTGGCCGCACCATTACTTCACGCACAATTTCTGCGCCCATGCCACCATTAAACAGCTCATGTTGGACCCGAAAACGATCCAACTTATAAAATCCATCAAATACCCGTTCCCGATTAATAATTTTGAATTCCAAAAATAACCTCCATCATGCATACTTTATATTAGAAAAAACAAATATATAAATGAGTTTTTATTTGCTCATTCATACGTTAGATTGGCAAAACACGTCCAAGTGCTGGCAACACATTCGGCAAACCCGACAGTGATTAGATACACAAACGCACATCCTGTCCCACATACACTTTAAAGCGGTGTGTTTAACCCAATTAAGCTGTAAAAGTCGGGTAAACCAAAATTAAAAAATACTGCCTTTTTTATAATCCTGAGGCATTAAGTAAACCAACTATGGAATTCCACATGAGAAAGATCTTAGCACTTTTGTTGGCAGGCACTGCATCCATGAGCTATGCCGAGTCAGATCTCATCAGCTTATACAATCAAGCCGTCGAGTCTTATCCATCCCTGATCATCAATACAAATGACGAAAAAATCGCACAATCCCAGGCAAAACAGGGACTGGCCCGACTCATGCCCAACGTTGCAGGTACCGTCACTTATGGTGCATCTTCCGCCACTGGCGACAATGATGCAGATGTCCGTTTTGACGAAGGGGTCATGAAGTACAAAGTTGAGCTGACCCAGGCTATCTTCAACCTCTATGCGATCAAGTTGTATGATGCCTTCAAAGAAAATGTCACTGCAACCAAATACAAAACCCTTTCCACTCAGCAGACAATGATGGTCAGTGTAGCTGAGAACTATTTCTCAGTTTTGACAGCCAAAGACACGGTTGAATCGGTCAATAGTCAACTGGAAGCCGTCAAACGGCAACTGGAGCAAACAGAGCAACAATATGAGGTTGGTTTAGCAGCCATTACTGACGTACTGGATGCACAGGCTTCATACGACGCCACTCAGGTTTCCCTGATTGAAGCAGAAGCGGCTTATGACACGGCACTGCAGAATTTTGCGGTTTTGACTGGTCAAATACCAGACAAATTGAAGGTACTACCGAAAGAAGTTTCTCTGCCTGCCGTTGAAAACAGTGGTGTCAACGAATGGGTCAGCGTGGCATTAAAAACCCACCCGGATGTCCGCTCTGTCACCCAAACCACCAAGTACGTTGAGAAAAATTATAGTGCCAGTAAGGCAAACCGCCTACCGACTCTTGGCGGTTCGGTGTCTTATACATATTCTGACTATATGAAAGAAAACCCCCTTCTGAGAGCCGAAGACGGCGGTGTCACGGAAGTGGGTATTTCTCTGGCTATTCCAATCTACACTGGTGGACAAACCAGTGCAGAAATTATGGAGGCCGGCCTCAAGTACAATACTGCATTGCAGAATCTGGAATTTACCAAACGTAATGTTGAGTTGGCAGTCAGACAAGCGCATCGTAAGTTGACCGCAGATATTGCAAACGTGGCAGCCAAGAAAAAAGCGGTGGAATCGAGCAGCAAAGCTCTGGATGCAACCCAGGTAGGCTATGATGTAGGCACCCGTAATATCGTTGAAGTATTGTCAGCACAAAGCACCCTTTTTTCCAGCAAGCTGAGTTTTCAGACTGCCCAGTATGACTATCTGCTGGATATCCTGAAGCTGAAGCAGGCCGCGGGTATCATTACTGAAGATGACTTGGTTTCACTGAATAATATGCTGGTGTCAGAGTAATCGGCTTGGCCAGTATAAAGAGATGCTGTGTTATCGCAGCATCTCTTGAATAATATCAAACTGCCGGATAACAGCCCCCCTGCTACGATCGACCACTTGTCTGCCAGCATCTGCCAGCTGTTCTCTGCGTGACGGGGATTGCAGCAGCAAGTCCACCTCCTGAAACAGCGAATCACTCCTTACCCTCACCAACCCACCGGCATCACTCAATTGCTTGCAAATATCTTCACACTTGAACGTTTCTGGCCCCACGAGCACAGGTTTCCCCAAGGCAGCCGGTTCTAACGGGTTATGCCCACCAACGGGTACCAGACTACCACCCACTAAACAAATGTCGCTGGCCTGATAGTAGCTGATCAAGCGACCTAATGTGTCACCCAAAAAAACCTGGGTATCCGGCTGTGGTATCTGTTCCTGGCTGTGACGCACAAAGACCAGACCATGGGACTCAACCTTGTCAGCCACCATATCAAACCGTTCTGGATGCCTGGGTACCAGAATCAGTAAAAGATTCGGATAACTCTGCAGTAATCGTTTGTGCACTTCCAGAGCCAGGTCCTCCTCTCCCTGGTGCGTCGACGCTGCAATCCAGACAGGACGCTGCCACTGCAGCTGCCATTGTTTTCCAACATTGATTTTGTCTTTATCAAACGACTGATCAAATTTTAAATTACCACACAGAATAAGCTGTTCTGAGGCAAAACCAAGGCGTACAAACTGCAGGTAATCACTTTCGGTCTGAACGGCCACTTTTTGAATAGCAGCAAACATCGGCTCAGTCAGAGCCGGTACTTTTAAATATCGACCCGCAGATTTCGGGTTCATCCTTCCATTCGCCAGCAGAACAGAAATATTCTTTTTAACACACTCATGCAGCAGATTTGGCCACATCTCAGTTTCCATGATAATCAATATTTTCGGATTAAGTTTCTGTAGAAATCGGCGAACAACCCATGAATGATCATAAGGCAAGTACTGACGATAAACTCTATCACCAAAATGCTTTTGAATATATTCAGCTCCGGTGGCCGTTGTGTTTGTGATCAAAAATTCAAATGATGTAAGTTCTTGCAGACATCGTTCAATCAAAGGGGTAGCGGCAACGCTTTCACCAAGCGAAACAGCGTGAAACCAGATCACATTCCGATGTTCAGGCACCACGCATTTCCCAAGTCGTTCAGACCATCCTTTTCCATACCCTGGAGATGATCTTGACTTTAACCAAAGACGAATAAAAATAAGAGGCAGAGCAAGGGAAAGCAGAAAGGTGTATAGCCGGCGCAACATGATATGATTTTGTCTTCAAATATGAATCGATGGGAATAATACGGGGATGGTATCTTATTTTGCCTTTAAGATCGTCTTCTACGGCTATGCTGCACAAAAAAAGGGATGGCGGAAAACCATCCCAAAACATGGGCTTAGTTATATCGAATCACTACACTGCTAAATAATAACGGCCATTCTTGAGTCGCGTACCCTGGCCAGACCTTTTACTGAACCGGAAATCGGGGCCCACCGACCATCTGGAACAAAGGTCAGAATCTCATCCCAGCGTGGGATAAAAACGTCCTCACCATTCACAGCTGCCCACATCTGATATGAAGTCCCCTTGGATTCGCTGATAAATAATCCCGGAACCGCATGATAGGACGGATTCTCTTTGATAAAAGCCAGTACATCCAACGCCGAACTGTTAGTCATCTTAATGCTTCCTGCCAGACACTTTTTCATCATTTCTCAACTGCTACTATTTGGAATGATAGAACAAGGCCGTATCATTGCCACTCAATTTGGTGAAAAAATGTTATCCCGAATGTTAAGTAGTTTCCAAAAACGAAATATTTTTTATTATCATGTTAATAATTTCCCACTTTGAAATCCCTGTCATCAAACTCACTATTTTTTTGGTACAGATGGGAATAGCTGGGCAATTTCATCCAATATCTCAGGATTAGCCAGAGCTGATTGGTTTTCAATCGAACGCCCCGTCAATGCATTCAAAGCCGCCAGTTCAACTTTTTTTCCACTGCGGGTATAGGGAATATCCGAAACCTGAAACACATATTTTGGTACATGCCTTGGGCTGGCGCTGCGCCGGATAATACTTTTTATATTTTCGACCAACTCCACCGTAAAAACCGTCTCTGCAGTTAACTTCACCATTAAGACAATCACTATATCTCCGGCCTCCGGCATACCCACCACCAGACTGTCCAGAACACCGGTAATAGTCTCTACCTGCCGATAAATCTCTGCCGTACCAATTCGAACGCCACCAGGATTCAGAGTGGTATCGCTACGTCCATAAATAATCGCACTGCCATCCTGATCAAATTCAATATAATCACCGTGCACCCAAACTCCCGGATAACGGTTAAAATAGCACTCTCGATAACGGTTATGATGTTTATCATTCCAGAAACAGACTGGCATGGATGGAACCGGGTTCAAACAGACCAATTCCCCTTTTTGCCCAATCACTGCGTTTCCGTGATCATCATATGCTCGCAAATTCATGGCCAGTCCGGGCCCCTGGATCCGGCCTCGACGAACTGGAACAAAAGGGTTACCCAGCACAAAACAAGAAACAATGTCAGTTCCACCACTGATTGATGCCAAATGTACTTGCGGCATGTACTGATAAACCCAGTCAAAATCCTCAGGCTGTAATGGTGAGCCCGTTGATAGCAACATTTGCAGAGACGTCATTCGCAACGACGCCACAGGGATATTTTGAATCCTGCAACTGGAAATATATTTTGCACTGGTACCAAGATGTGAGATGTCAAATTGCTCTATCAAGCGCCACAAACGGGTGCTATCAGGATAGCCTGGGTGACCATCAAATATGATGAGTTTCGCCCCCGTTAACAGCGCAGATGCCTGAAAGTTCCACATCATCCAGCCGGTGGTGGTGAAATAACTGAAAACAGAATCCATCGTGAGATTGGTATGCAGCTGCAGTTCCTTGGCATGCTGGAGCAATGTCCCACCGGCACCATGAACAATGCATTTCGGCTTCCCGGTGGTTCCGGATGAAAACAGGATAAAAAGAGGGTGATCAAAAAGACCATGAAAATAATCTATCTTGGCATCCTTATTTGCCTGCACCCCCTGTTCTATAAACTGTTTCCACGATAAAGACTGACATTGGATATCAACAGCAACACCAGACTCAATTGGAATTACACAGCTCAAAGATGGTGACAATGCGTCCACCAGCTCTTTTATCTCCCGTCTGCGATCATACTCTTTACCACCATAACGATAACGGGTGTTGGCAAACACCACTTTCGGTGAGATCTGACCAAAACGATCGATGATACCGGCAGCACCAAAATCCGGTGAGGCAGACGACCAGACAGCACCAATGGCGGTGGTCGCCAGCATAGCCACCAGAGCTTCATGGGAATGGTTCAGGTATCCAGCCACCCGATCTCCGGGTGCTATCCCAAGTGTCCGTAATGCCGACGCAACAGCAGCCACCTGCTGATATAAACATTCGCCGGTAATTTCCCGGGTGACACCTTGTTCATTAACAGTAACCGCGATAACCCGATCCGGTTTCGCAGTCGCAAAGCGCAACAGATTTTCAGCGTAATTAAGCTTTATATCCGGAAACCACCCCCGTTGTTCAGCATTCCCTGGATCTCCGGTAAACCCAACCTTGGGTTCGGTTAATGCTTTCAGATCACTGAAACGCCAGAATTGCAGCCAGAAATCATTCAAATAGTCGATCGACCACTGATGCAACGATGGATAATCACCAAAACGCGGATATCCCTGCGAAAACAGATAATCACAAAATAACTGCATATTAGACTGACGCCGATATTGTTCATCCGGCGTCCATAAGACATCATCCATCGGAGCTTCCTGTTATTATTTTTGTTCTCCAGCGCTTTGCAGGATTTTTCAGGATTTCAGAAATAACTGATGAACATATGTCACCAGACGATCGACATTTGCCGTGCTGGTACCGTTCTTCTCCAGTATCTGAAAACCATGTTCATTCAGCGCCACTCGTACCAGATTTTTATCATCATACTGACCATTATGCATCAGACAAAAGACATAGCCATTAGTCGAATAACCAGGAAAGATCTGTATTTCCCCATGAAACTGACCTAATTGCCATTTCTCGTTATAGCGGTTTAAGCATGATATCGCTTCTTCCACTTCGACCCAGTGCAGTCGTGCACCAGGTTCTGGAGTCAGGTTATGAATATTCTCCAACCGGGTCAGAAAATAGTGCCCTTCAATGCGAAAATGTCGCTGATAAACCGGAGAATAACGACAGTCATCTGCGGCCAACAGATAATTGAACTCGGTTACTGAGGCTCCTAATTCTTCACGAATTTCACGAATCAGGGTCTCGGTCAGATCTTCTCCAGGATCCTGACCGCCACCAGGAAGAAAAAATCCGCTATCTTCCTCAACGACCAATACCTTTCGTTGCGGATCAAAGATGAGACCGTAGGCTCCTGGCCGTGACTGATATTGTTGCTTCTGATCCGCTACGTACAGCAAGGGTCGAAATGAAAGCGGGACAAATGAATTCATGGCAATGCCTTATGTCATGTGATTTACGTGGATACGACTAACCTGGCTTGGGCTGGTGACCCAGGAAGGCACATCCATGGAACACACGATTAACCAAGTATTTATTGTTATCAGGTTAATAGCTTAGTCGGTATTGACGCCAGCTGAATCAATAATCATCTCGCGTCAGTTACCGATAAAATCCCGGTTCTCCTTCAGGTCGCGTTTTAAAGCGCTTATGCAACCATAGATATTGCTCCGGATGTTCCCTGACCCGCTGTTCCAGAAACTGATTATAGAGCCGGGCGTTTTCTTCATCATCATCAGTTTCCGGCCAGGGTGGGTAAAACTTCAACACATAACCGCCGTTTTCACGATGAGCAAAACAAGGCACGACTGTAGCACCACTTAACTGTGCTAACCGCGTGGTGGAGGTTATCGTCGCAGTGGCAATATTGAAAAATGGTACGAATACGCTGTTACGACGACCATAATCCTGATCTGGTGCATACCATAGAAACTTTCCTTTTTTGAGCATCCGGATCATGCCCCGCAGATCCTTACGGGACAAACAATGATGACCGTTACGCTCACGGGCCCGAGTCATAAACAGATTGAACAGTGGGTTGTCATGGCTGCGCTGAACAACTTCCAACCCGGTGTTATGCAGACTGAATAGCGCCGAAGCCAGGTCAAGGATAGCAAAATGACCGCCGGCTAATATTACACCACGGCCATTGCGCTGGGCTTCTTCAAGAATCTCTTCGCCTTCAAAAGTGGTTTTATCTGCCAGTCGTTGAGGATTCAGAAACCAGGACATGGCGGTTTCCATCAGCCCTTTGCCGTAGGAAATAAAAACGCTTTTGACCAACTGCTGCTGCTCTACTGCAGACAGCTCTGGAAAACACATCCGAATATTCACTTCGGTCACCCGCCGGCGACCTTTAACGAGATGATACGCCAACCACCCCAGACCGGCGCCCAACTGCAACTGCATACCCATCGGCAAACGGGTCAGTAACCATAGGCAGGTCAGCATCAGCCAGGTCGGCCAGTAACGCGGGTGAGTGAAATTTCGATAGGACTGCTGATGAACAAGGTCAGAATTTCGATGTATGGACATGAATAATCGATCAATATACTTAACAGGTTTAAGGTAACGGATTTTAACCCACAAAGATCCAAGATACTGGATAAAATTCCAACACCTATGCAAGGGATCTGAAATGGCGGTTGCGACAACTCAGACAATCCACTAGGGTAAACTATTGATATCAATGGAGACTGCATGAATACGATTTCATTATCGTGCTGCAGTCATATGACACCTAAGGACTGTCATAAACAATAACAATAATGGGACGACAGAACTTATTTTTCTAGAGGAAAAGCAGTTGTCGATACGTTTAGCACAAACTCACGATGCCGAAGCAATTTCCCGGCTGTCAGAACAAATGGACTATTCCATCACCCCTGAAACCTGCGCCGAGCACATTGCTTACATGTCTCACCATCCCGATGTTTATCAGCTGCTGGTGCTGGAAAAAGACATGGAAGTGGTCGGCTACATGCAATTAACCGTTGTCAGACATATTCAAACACAAAGTTATGTGGAAATTTCCGCTCTGGTGGTGGACGAGCGGTTTCGCTCACTCGGCATTGGCAGCAAACTGATCCAGACAGCCAAAGCCTGGGCCCAGGAAGTGGGGTACGAGCGCCTGGTCGTCAGAACCAATGAAAACCGTGAGCGGGCTATTCGTTTTTACAGTCGCGGCGGTTTCCGGGAACTGAAAAAACAAACCACCTTTCAGATCAACTTTTAAACAACAACTCTGCCTTGTCGAGTACTGTCTGTGGCTTCATCTGCTCCATGCACACAACCGAATCAGGATCATCCGCGATTTTGCAAATCTTTTTCCGACACGGGAAACAAGGCAGTTCACTACATAGATTATCACTGCGATGTCCGGTAACTCCGGTGTGTTTCGGTGTCGTAGGACCAAACAGCCCCAGGACCGGTTTCTGCATGGCTGAGGCCAGATGAACAAACCCAGTATCCACTCCCACCACCCAGCTGGCATGGGCAATCCACCGCGCCATTTCGGCAAAACTCAGGCGTTCAGAAAACACTTTTGCCGTCGTCTGTTGTTGACTGATCCGTTCAGCCAACAGCCGCTCCTGTGGGCTGCCCCAACCAACATAGACAGCATCATCAATCGTCTGTCGATCCAGAAACTCCAGCCAGTATGACTCCCGCCAGTGTTTGGTTAGCCAGGTAGTACCCGGAAACACCAGCCCATATCGGGCTGGGGCTTCAGTTGGGCGTAACCATTGTTGCGGATCGAGCCCGGATTCAGGCAGATGTAACAACTGTTGCTGATAACCCAACACCTGGGCAAATAACTGGCGGATACGATCCACAGCATGCTGGTCAACGGCTACCGACAATTTGTGCTGATAACACAATGATGCAAGACTTTCCCGAGCTGATGACCAGTCATAACCATAGCGAACCCCATTGAGCCGGTAGCTCAACCAGGCACTTTTCATCAGTCCCTGGGCATCAATAATGTAATCATAACGCTCTTGTCTGAGGCGCCTGAGGGTCTCACGCAATTGCTGCTTTAATTCAGCACTGGCATTTTTCTTAAGAGCCCGAAGGGGAACAGCATGAATTTGTTCCACTCCCGGGTGCCAACCGGCAATTTCAGCGAACTGTTGATCCACCAGCCAGTCTACCCGGGCATCGGGATATATCTGTTTGAGATCGGAGATTGCTGGATAGGTGTGAAAAATATCCCCCATGGAGGAGAGCTTCACTAACAGAATTTTCATGAATAACGCACGGCCTTCAACTTAATAAGCTTGGTAGGATTTTTCTTCAACCAGTTCGGAGCCAAACGCCAGATTGATTTCTTTTTTCACCGCCGCACGCTTGTCGTTAGTGAAATACACACTGCGCGCCAGTTCAACAAATTTTTCCCCAAAATCCTTTTGTCGCTCACAGTCACGAATATCATCTTCAATCTTCCAAAGACTCTGATTGATTTCCTTCAACCGTTGTTTGGGAGATTGCAGTTGGGTGAGCTGCTGTTCATTCATGCATTGATCAATGACCTGTTGCAACTGCGACAGTTCGGCCGAGATGTTTTTCAGCTTGTCAGCATCCGTAATGTTGTCCTGTTTAATTTCCAGGATTGTAATTTTATCGATGACTTCACCCAGCGATACCGGTGTATGAATCAGCATAACAACTCCAAAAAATAATGGCTCCCCAAGCGGAAGCCCGTTCAATTACCCCCCGATATCAGGAGATCAATCATTTAACGTAATGTAACCATTCAGTATTGACGGTACGCTTCCCATTCACCTGGTCAAAGTAACGGCTCTGAATTTGCGTTGTCACAGGTCCACGTCTGCCAGTCCCAATCATACGTCCGTCCACTTCACGAATCGGCGTTACTTCCGCAGCGGTACCGGTAAAAAATGCCTCATCGGCAACGTACACTTCATCGCGGGTGATCCGTTTTTCCCGAACTTCTATGTCGAATTCTTCAGCCAGCTTGAAGATGGTATGTCGGGTAATGCCGTCCAGTGCAGAGGTCAGATCAGGGGTATAGATAATGCCATCGCGCACAATGAACACGTTCTCGCCACTGCCCTCTGCCACATAACCTTCTGTATCCAGCAGCAGAGCTTCTTCGGCACCGCAATCCAGGGCTTCCTGCAGAGCTAACATGGAGTTGATATAGTGACCATTGGCTTTGGCCTTACACATTGAAACGTTCACATGATGACGACTGTAAGAAGAGGTTTTGACCTTGATGCCCAGTTCCTGAGCCTCTGGTGACATATAAGCCGGCCATTCCCACGCCGCAACCATGACATGCGTCTGCAGCTGATCGGGGCGCAAGCCCATGGATTCTGCGCCGTAAAAAACCATCGGTCTCAAGTAAGCATGAGCCAGATCGTTTTTCAGAATCACCATTTTCTGAGCATCATTTATCTGCTCCTTACTGAATGGCATCGGCATTCGCATAATATGGGCACTGCGAAACAGCCGGTCGGTATGTTCCGTCAATCGAAAAATAGCCGGTCCCTGCTCAGTCTGATACGCCCGCACACCTTCAAACACCCCCATTCCATAGTGCAGGGTATTGGTTAGCAAATGTACTTTGGCATCGCGCCAAGGGATCATATCGCCATCAAACCATATGTAGCCATCACGATCGGCCATTGCCGGCATCACCATGTTATCTCTCCTGTCAGACCTGCCGCCTCAGTGCGCCAAGTCGTTGGTTATTCGAGCCGGGCAGTGTATAAACTTACCTCCATATCTGACAACCGGCAGGGATCAAAAAGAACGTCATTTTTTCAACATCCGCAGGGTTCATTCAGCCAGACAGCGACTCTCCTGCTTCCATTACGTTTGTCCATATTTCGCGAACTGCCAGCCGATGTTCATGAAAACGTTCAAGATCCTCAGGCGTTTCAAGCAACGAACTTTTTTGCTGTAACATGCAGTAATGACCCTGAGCCCGATAAGCCAGATAAGCATCCAGCAACTGTCTCGCCTGTTCTGTCGTAAAAAAACCGGCCTGTTCAAGACTTTCAATCAAGCGGACATTATCAGTCCAGCGGGTTAATTCCGGTAACAACTGTGCACGGGCCAGTACGCCGTACTGAACCATAAATTCGATATCGACAATACCGCCTGGATCCTGTTTGAGATGAAACACCTTGGTATCGTTTTTGCCTTTTGCCCGGCTACTAAGATGAGCACTCATCTTTTGGCGCATTTCAACAACTTCGGTGCGCAGCTTTTCAGCATCCCGCGGCATACACAATACCTTATGCCGAACAGCCTCAAACGCGGCTTTCAATTCCTCATCACCGGCAATGCAGCGAGCTCTTACAAGCGCCTGATGCTCCCAGGTCCAGGCATCCTGCAACTGGTATTTTTCAAACGCCGTCAGGCTACTGACAAGCGGGCCTTTGCCACCGGATGGCCGCAGCCGCAAATCCACTTCATACAAGGTGCCGGATGTTGTCAGCGCACTCAGGGTATGGGTCAGCTTTTGTCCCAGGCGGATGAAAAACAGACTGTTTTCAATGACCTTTGGCCCTTCGGTTTCCAATTGACCATGAGCATTGTGGATATACACCAGGTCAAGGTCAGACTCGTAATTGAGTTCGAGACCTCCGAGCTTGCCATACCCCACTACAATAAAATCAGGATTGCAGGGCTCCTCCCGGGTTTTCATTGGTCTGCCATACTTGGCGGTCAACTGCCGCCAGGTGGTCCAGACACTCTGTCCGACCACCGCTTCAGCAGTATGCGCCAGATAGTCACTGATTTTCATCAGTGGCAGCGCATCAGTCAGTTCACAGGCAGCCGCCCGCAATATACGGCCGTGACGAAACTGCCTCAGCACTTCCATCTGTTGTTCCAAATCGTCTTCCGGCCAACGCAGTAGATGTGCCCTTAATTCATCATTCAGCTGCCGCAGGCTGGGCAGCGAATACAATGCTTCCTGATCGGTCAGTTCATCCAACAAATAAGGTTTATCGCGCAGTATTTCAGCCACCCAACTACTCAGACTCATGAGTTTCAGCAATTGTCTCAGAGCATGCGGATGCTCCCGCAGCAACAACATATACACACTGCGCCGAAGTATCGCATCGAGGAATTTCTGGACCCGCTGCCAGACCACCATTGGCTGATTGAACGCTGACAGCTCCTTTAGCAACAGCGGAAACAGCGCGTCCAGTCGCTCACGGCTTTCAGCCTGCATGCGGCCGACCGGATCACTGTTGATGTATGTCTGAATCTCAGCCCGAAGTTCGCTGTCAGGCACCAAACTAAAATCCTGTCGTTGCCAGGCCTCAATCCAAGGTTGATAGGCCTGCCCTTCAGTCACCTCGTCAGCAGCAATGAATCGATCAAAATGATTGGAAATACGCTGTCGACATTGCTGAATGAGTAGCTTGGTTGCTTCAATCCCCGTCAATCCCAACACCGCAGTCAGTCGCAACCAGCCACTATCATCATCGGGTAGCAACTGGGTCTGCTTGTCCTGCCAGGCCTGCTGGGCATGTTCCACCCGACGCAACAGAACATAGTCCTGACGCAGTTCATCAACCACCTCTGCCGGCAGGTACTGATTGTCACTGATCACGTTACAGATGCGCCAGATATTCGGTTGCTGCAGGTTCAAGTCCTGACCACCACGAATCATCTGAACCGCCTGGACGATAAATTCCACTTCCCGAATACCGCCGGCACCGAGTTTAATATTGTTGTCCCGACCCTGTTTGCGGACTTCCGTGGCGATCATGGCTTTCATGCTGCGCAGTGCGGTCAACGCTTGAAAATCCACATAACGCCGATAAACAAATTCATTGAACACTTGCATTAACTCGACACTTGCCTGTTCATTACCCGCAACAACTCTGGCCTTGATTAACGCATAACGTTCCCAGTCCCGCCCCTGTTCCCGGTAGTAATTACGCATAAAGTTGAAATTGGCAGCCACTGGCCCGCTCTGCCCCCAGGGGCGCAGACGAATATCGACCCGATAAACAAAACCATCAGCGGTTTGAGTGTCCAGCAGCTGCACCAGTTTTCGGCTTTGTTTGATGAAATACTCACTATGACTCAAACCACCACTTGCCTCCCCTTCCCGTGGAAACGCAAACATCAGATCGATATCCGACGACAGGTTCAGCTCCATCGCGCCGAACTTACCCATGGCCACCACACACAGTTTCTGTGGTTGTCCTGAATACGGACACAGTGCCGGGGTACCGTGTTTTGCCAAAAATTGCTTTTCTATCCAGAGCAGCGTCTCATTGACGGCTGTTTCGGCCAGATGAGTCAGCTCCGCCGTCAATGCTTCAGGGTCCAATACGCCGTTGAAGTCTTTGAGAATCATCAGTATCTGGTAACGGTTGCGCCAGCCCCGTAACAGTTTCATAACGGCTTTTTCATCATCTTCATCGGCCAGCAGCTGTTGTAACTGCTGTTCCGGGGAAGTTGCCTGACCAAGTTGCTGCTGTAGCCAGTCCAGCCAATCAGGATGGGCTTTGAGCTGCTGCTGCACAAATAACGACAATGGCCAGGCCCGGTTCAACCAGCTCATCAGGGTGTCGGAGACGGTGACGGTCTGGCTCTCCAGCCAGGTTTCAAATTCGGTCATCGGCGCGCCTTAATAAATATTTGAAGGAAAGATACGAATGTGAACAATTGTAGCGGTAATCCGGACGATAAGCAGGTCATGCACAACGCCTGCAGTTAAGGGAACTTTATTGCCCTGCTGCTGTCCCAATACGCAACGACTTTTTTAACCAAGGACATTTCCATGCGCATACGTCTCGCAGTTCTATTTTTTATCGCTTTGACAGCCATACTATCGGGCCACACGCTGGCCGCCGACTGGCAGCAAATTCAACAACAGGCCCGGGGCCAGACAGTCTACTTTAACGCCTGGGGAGGCTCGGAAACCATCAACGATTATATTCGCTGGGCCGGCAAGGAAGTAAACCAGCGTTACGGCATCAAACTTGAGCAGGTCAAAGTCAATGACGCCGCTAATGTCGTCAGTCGTATCCTGGCCGAAAAAACTGCCGGCCGGACCACCGACGGCACTGTCGATCTGATCTGGATAAACGGTGAAAACTTTCGTGCCATGAAAGAGAATGGTCTGTTATATGGTCCGTTTACCCAGGACCTGCCCAACTATGCTCTGGTCGACACTGAACACAAGATCACCACGCTGTATGACTTCACCACCCCGGTGGACAACCTCGAAGCCCCCTGGGGCATGGCACAGCTGGTGTTTATGTACGACTCTGCCAGAATCAGTAAGCCACCACGGAGCATGACAGAACTGCTGGCTTTTGCCCGCCAGCATCCAGGCCGTTTTACCTATCCCGCACCCCCGGCATTTCACGGCACCACATTTCTGAAACAAGCGCTTTATGAGCTGGCTCAGGATCCCTCAGTATTGTCCAAACCGGTCAGTGAAGCGGATTTCGACCAGGTAACCAAACCTTTATGGGACTTCCTGGACCAACTCCATCCACTGATGTGGCGTCAGGGTAAAACCTTTACCTCGGGCTCAGCAGAAATGCAGCAGTTACTGAATGACGGCGAAATTGATATTTCCCTGTCCTTTAACCCCAATGATGCCAGCAACGCAATCGAAAGTGGCGAACTGCCGGACACCATTCGCAGTTATGTGCACCGCAGCGGCACTATCGCCAATACCCACTTTGTCGCCATTCCGTTCAATGCCTCAGCCAAGGCAGCAGCCATGGTTGTCGCTAACTTCCTCATGTCACCACAGGCTCAGGCCCATAAAGCAGACACTCAAATCTGGGGTGACCCCACGGTGCTGTCCATGGACAAGTTAAGCAGTGCTGATAAAGCGTTGTTCGATGCCCTGCCAATCGGCAAAGCGCCACTATCAGCTCAGGATCTGGCCAATGTCATTCCGGAACCCCATGTCAGCTGGGTGGAACCATTGGAACAGGCCTGGCAGCAACGCTATGCACATTAAGGCCTGACTATTGAAAAACAGCCACCTGCGATGGTTTCCACGACTGACACTGGCAGCGTTCCTGCTGCCACTGGGGTTTGGTCTGTTTGCCACCTGGTTGCCGGCAGTGGGATATCTGCCGGCCATTGGGGCTCATCAACTGAGCCTGACACCTCTGCAGCAGGTGTTCAGTCACCCATCGGCCATCAGTGCTCTTTGGCTAACCCTTAAAACCGGATTGTTATCTGCCGTATTCGCCACACTCCTGAGCCTGTTACTGTTAATGCTACTCTACGACACTCGTTTCTGGCGAATCATTCAATGGCTACTGGCACCGGTACTGGCATTTCCCCATGTGGCCTTCGCTGCGGGGCTGGCTCTGCTGATTGCACCGAGTGGTTGGCTGATGCGCTTGATCTCGCCAGGTCTGAGCGGTTTTGAAACACCGCCGGACTGGCTGCTGGTCAAAGATCCGGCCGGTTTCAGCCTGATTCTCACCCTGACCCTCAAAGAGTTACCTTTCCTATTGTTGATGGGTCTGTCTGCGGTTCATCAGCTGGCCATCCGCAAAAGCCTGATAGTTGCCCGCAGCCTGGGTTACGACCGCTGTCAGAGCTGGCTCAAAATTCTGCTACCTCAACTCTGGCCACAACTACGTCTGCCGATACTGGCAGTACTGGTTTATTCGCTGTCGACGGTGGAACTGGCGCTGGTGATCGGGCCAACTACCCCACCAACCTTTGCGGTATTGATCCACCGCTGGTTTAACGACCCGGATTTGCAACAACGACTCACGGCCTCCGCTGCTGCTACGTTATTGCTGCTGATCTGCATAATGGCAGTGGCAACGGTACTGATCGCAGAGAAACTCATGCAACGATACTGTCGTGGCTGGCTGATCAATGGCCGTCGAACCAGTTATCTGAAAATACTCAGACCGCTGGCCGCCCCGGTTGCGGCCGGACTGTTGATCATTACCGGTCTTAATCTACTGGTTACAATACTATGGAGCGTGACCCGGCGCTGGCGCTTTCCCGATGCCCTGCCTTCGCAGTGGAGCGGACGATACTGGCTGGCCAGCCTGGAACAGCTACAGCAGCCACTGTGGAACACCCTACTGGCAGGGATGGGAACGGTGCTGATTGCAATAGTGCTGGTGATCGGTTGTCTCGAATACGAACCGGTTCTTAAGCGTCAAAATACACGTTTTGACCCCAGCCGCACCCTGTGGCTGTTATACCTGCCATTGCTGATCCCACAGATCGCATTTGTGTTCGGGCTGCAGACGTTGTTGCTGACCCTGCACCTGGAAGCCAGCTGGATCAGTCTGATCGGGTCTCACCTGATCTTCGTCTTGCCTTATACTTTTTTAACACTGGCCGGACCTTACCGGGCGTTTGATGAACGTTACCAGACCCTGGCCATCGCTCTGTGCCACTCCCGCTGGCGTGCATTCTGGCAGGTCAAACGAGCGCTGTTGATGCGCCCACTACTGTTGACCATGGCCGTGGGATTTGCCGTCAGCGTGGCGCAATATCTGGTGACGGTGTATGTCGGTGCCGGGCGCATTCCGACCATCACCACCGAAGCCGTCAGTCTGGCCAGCGGCAGTGACCGCCGGGTCGCCTCAGTTTACGTGCTCTGGCAACTGCTGATACCTTTGGCCGGCTATACTTTGGCATTGTGCTGGCCCGCCTACGGAAACCGACATTCATGACCCTGATTCTGCAACAACTGACAATCTCCACAACCGGCCGACCGCCGTTAATCAGGCATTTCGATCTGGACATTCCGGCCGGCACCATCGCTACAGTCATGGGTCCCAGTGGTTGCGGTAAATCTACCCTGCTGGCTGCTATCAATGGCAGCCTAAGCCATGACTTTCTGCTACAGGGACAAATTCTGCTAAATGGCGAAAATATTCATGACCGCCCCATGGAGCACCGACATATCGGCACTCTGTTTCAGGACGACCTGCTGTTCCCACATATGGATGTGTTTGAAAATATGGCCTTCGGTATTCCACCAGGCACTCATCGCAGGGAACGACAGTTACAGATTGAAACAGCCCTTCAGGAAGCGGGTCTGGCAGGGTTCGAACGTCGCCGTATTGATACCCTGTCGGGGGGACAACGAGCGCGAATAAGCCTGTTGAGGACATTACTGTCACAGCCAAAAGCCATCCTCCTCGATGAACCCTTTAACAAACTCGACCAGCAACTACGCTCGCAGTTTCGACAATTTGTATTTGACCAGATCCGCGAGCGACAGATACCGGCGCTGCTGGTGACCCACGATTCCCAAGACCGGCCAGAATCCGGACAACTGATTCAACTGGAGAATAACCATGCTTGACCGCTGGACACTGCCATTGCTGAAACGGCCCTGGCACTTTCTCGCCATCAGAATGGCGGCTGCTGGTATTAAAGCCAATGAAGTTACCCTGGCCGGCTTCACCATTGGCCTGCTGGCCGTACCGTTGCTAGCAACCCAACACTACCTGCTGGCACTGCTGGTCATTGCCCTGAACCGGATCGCCGATGGCCTAGACGGCGAACTGGCACGTCTGCAGGGTAGTACCGATCACGGTGCCTTTCTCGATATCGTCCTGGATTTTATCTTTTATGCCGCCGTGGTATTGGGATTTGCCCTGGCAGCACCGCAGAACAATGCCCTGGCAGCATGTGCGCTGTTATTCGGGTTCATGGGAACAGGGTCAAGCTTTCTGGCATTTGCCATTATGGCGGAAAAGCTTCAGCTGAAAAGCCTGATATATCAGAACAAGGGGTTTCACTATCTGGATGGTTTGGCTGAAGGCACCGAAACCATTCTGTTTTTTGTGGCATTCTGCCTGCTGCCGGAACACTTCACTTTGCTGGCGTGGGTCTTTGCCGGCATCTGCTATGTCACCACCGCCACACGGGTCTGGTCAGGCTTTTTGACCATTCAATCAACAGCTACCCGCGGTAATGTCGCAAGCCACTGCGAAACCAAGAATTAGGGTCAGGATTTGCATCGACGACAAGCGATACTTGGGTGCACAGTATCGCGTCCATGATTTTATCATTGTCGATATTGTTATTCGGGAATGGCAAGAACAGTTGCCAAAATTTCTGACATTTATAGCCAATCCAAACGGCGGGTATCTCAAATGTCACAGCGGCCAGATTAACCTGCTTTCTTGGCCCGGTCGGTCACATTAACATAATAACTATCGTAAACGATTATTTGCCACCGCCCATATAGCCATATAAATGCTAAACCGTGCAGTCTTAATTTGGCAGTTCGCATGGAAAATCAGAACGATCGCGAGCCATCCTGTTCCCACAATTATCAGTCTGACTGAAATTATCCGTGTGATTGTCAAGTACAGCAGATATCCATCAGTCACATGCTGCAAATGAATTTCATTCACACGGGCACTGAATAAAGAAACAACAACTCCAGAGATTATATAAGAGAATACTTGATCCCAAAGTCGTTTAACGGAATCATTCACGCCAATTTTTTAATACTGGCACAGGAACTTCTATGGACATTCTGGAGACTGCACGTAACGTCATCAGTACCGAAATCGATGCGCTGATCAGCATGAACAAACGCCTGGATCAGCGTTTTGAAAAAGCAGTCGAAATTGTTGAGCAGTCAAGAGGGAGGGTTGTCGTAGTGGGAATGGGCAAGTCAGGCATTGTCGGACATAAGATTTCGGCAACACTTGCATCCACTGGAACGCCTTCATTTTTTGTCCATCCTGGCGAAGCGTTTCATGGTGACCTGGGAATGATCCGTCCTATGGATGTTGCTCTGTTAATTTCCAACAGTGGCGAGACCGAAGAAGTGATTCGCCTGCTGTCATTTTTGGAATATCAACAAAATGCGGTCATTGCCATGACTGGAAACCTGGACTCCACCCTGGCCAGACACGCCGATACCGTGCTGGATATTTCGGTTAGTCGTGAAGCCTGTAGTAACAACCTTGCACCCACCTCTTCCACGACTGCCACACTGGTCATGGGGGATGCCCTGGCAGTGACGCTTTCATCACTGAAGAATTTTCAGCCGGAGGATTTTGCCCGTTTTCACCCGGGAGGCAACCTTGGTCGCCGCCTGCTGACCCGGGTCAGGGACGTCATGCACAACCGGTCTCTGCCGGTCTGTTCTCCGGAAGCGACTTTCCGTGAAGTCGTACATGTGATGACAGAGGGACGCTTGGGCGTCGCTCTGATTATGAGTGGGCCATCCTTGCGGGGGATCATTACTGATGGAGATGTCCGGCGCACGCTTGAACGCAACGATAATCCTCTGGCACTACTCGCCTCAGAAGTCATGACCTCAAATCCCAAAACGATCAATGAAAATGAGCGTTTTGCCGTGGCTGAAGAACACATGAACCAAAACAAAATCAATGCTCTGGTCGTAGCGAATGATGAAGGTATAGTGACCGGTATATTGCAAATTTACGATCTGCAAAGAAGTAACCGCTGATTTGCGCAAGGGATAAAATCATTCGATGCTGGGACTGACTTCCAGAGGCATTGCACACATACCATTCCTGAGCCGTTTTCTGGGCGAAGGAGTTATCCGTATCAGGCGCTGGCAACGCTCGTCGATAGTACGGGCAATCATAGGCTGGGGACAACGTCCTTCCACGCGGCGTTCGCGCGCCACAGCAAAACGCCTCAACGTACCATTTATAGCCCTGGAAGATGGCCTATTGCGCTCCTTCGGCACCGGTCGCTATTTTCCACCACTGTCTCTGGTCATCGATCACAGTGGTATTTATTACGATGCCAACAATGCTTCAGATTTGGAAAACCTGTTGAATTCTGATCGCTCACTACTGACGTCAGAGAGTCTCGATATTAAAGCGGAAATATGCCGCTTAAAGCTCAGTAAGTACAATCATGCTCCCGCAACCCAGCTGAAATTAAAGCAACCAGCCATACTGGTGGTCGATCAGACCTGGGGTGATATGGGCGTGACTTTGGCCAATGCAGATGCCCGGACCTTCCAGACCATGCTGGCCGCAGCCATCGCCGAAAACCCTGGCGCAACGATTTATATAAAAACCCACCCGGAAGTTTTATCCGGACAGAAAGCAGGCTATTTAACAGATATCGCAGAAACCGATAAAGTTATCAAAATAACCGGATCAGTGAATCCCATGAGCCTGATTGAACAAACCGATAAAGTGTATGTGGTCAGCTCAACCATGGGATTTGAAGCATTACTGTTGAACAAACCCGTCAGCTGTTTTGGACTTCCCTGGTATGCCGGCTGGGGGGTTACCGAAGATCGCCAGCAATGTCCACGTAGACTGCGACAACGTTCCATCGATGAATTGTTCAGCGCGGCATATTTGCATTACTGCCGTTACCTTGATCCCTACACTCATCAACCCGGACAAATTCGCGATGTCATCCACTGGCTCCAACATCAACAACAAATGACGCATCAATATTCCGGCCGGATGATTGCCATTGGCTGGCGCCGCTGGCGGGCTCACAACCTGAAACCACTATTGTCGCTGTATCCGGAAAAGGTATTGTTCGCCGATACCTGCAACAAAGCGGCAAAACTGAAGCCCCAGCCGGATGACTGTCTGCTGATCTGGGGCCAGAATGAACCAGACGGTTTGCAGCAACTGTCCCAAACCAGTGGTGCCAGAGTCTTGCGTATTGAGGATGGTTTCATTCGCTCAGTAGGTTTAGGGTCTGATCTGATCCGGCCAATGTCTCTGGTATTCGATGAACAGGGTGTATACTTTGATCCGCGCTATCCATCATCCCTTGAAACCATATTGAGCGATAGTCGTTTCGATGACGAAGAACTGTTACGGGCACAAAATGTGCGTACATTTATCGTCAATCATGGCATCAGCAAATACAATGTTGAGAGCCGAAAACCGGTCAACTGGAACAGCCAGGGTAAAAAAATATTACTGGTACCCGGGCAGGTCGAAACAGATGCGTCTATTCTTTATGGATGCACAACTGTGAAGACCAATCTGGGCTTGTTGCAGGCAGCCCGATCTGCTGATCCTGATGCATTCATTGTCTATAAACCGCATCCGGATGTCATGTCACTGAATCGGCGCGGCCGATTGGCAATGACTGCAGCAGCCAAGTGGGCAGACCATATAGAGACTGAATCATCCGTTGTCAGTTGTCTGGATGCCTGTCATGAAGTACATACCATGACATCATTGACAGGATTCGATGCGCTCTTGCGAAATAAGAAAGTCGTTGTATATGGTCAGCCATTTTATGCCGGCTGGGGGTTGACTGTTGATAAAGAAAGTGACGGAATTGCCTTTACCCGCAGACAGCGCATGCTGTCTCTGGATGAACTGGTAGCGGGCTCACTCTTACGCTATCCGATTTATTGGGACTGGTCACTGAATGGCTACACCAGTTGTGAATCGGTCTTAAGAGAAATCGTGGAACAGCGCTCCACACTGGAGCAAAATGGGAGATTGCAAACATTACAACGCGGCTACCTACGACGCCAAGGCCGGAAACTCCGCGTTCTGATCAGCGCCTGGACAGCGAAAGTATGATATCACCGGGAGTGCAGAGCTTCTCCGGTAAGAGAGTTCTGTTGCTGCAGGGACCGATTGGACCTTTTTTCCGTCTTCTTGCAAAAGACTTAAAGACTGTTGGCGCAAAAGTATTCAAGGTCAATTTCAACGCCGGAGATTGGCTATTCTATCCTAAAGATGCCCTGAACTATCGTGGCACTATGGATGATTGGCCTCTGTGGTTTGAAGATCTTGTGCTACGACTGAAAATAGATACAGTTTTGCTGTTTGGAGACTGTCGTCCAATTCATCGTGCTGCCCATGCAATTGCCACCAAACTGAAACTGGATGTCGGCGTATTCGAAGAAGGCTACATACGGCCGGACTACATCACGCTGGAACGCTCTGGCGTTAACGGTCATTCAAAAATTCCCAGACAACCAGAGCTGTTTAAGAAAGTGACAGCCCCGGTTGCACAAACCCATCCCATTCCCAAAACTTATAACCTGATGCTCTGGTATGGCTTCTGTTACTTCACCATTGGCAGCTTTGGTACGCCCTGGTTTCTTCACTACAAACATCATCGCCCTTTGACCATCCTGGAAGCATTACCCTGGCTGCGTTCCGCCTGGCGTAAACTGAAATACAAATGGCTTGAGCATAATCAACAGGATGATTTGGTACAAAACTGGAGCAATCACTTTTTCCTGGTACCTCTGCAGGTATTTAACGACTCACAGATCACCGTTCATGCGGACTGCATCAATATCCGGCATTTTATCAAGCAGACATTGAACTCGTTCGCCACTCATGCACCAGCCAATACGCTACTGGTTTTCAAACATCATCCGATGGACCGTGGTTATTGTAACTACCAGACCCTGATCAAACGGCTGGCTGACCGCGCTGGAATATCCGATAGGGTCCGTTACATTCATGATCAACATCTGCCGACGTTGCTCGATCATGCTCGCGGGGTGGTAGTGGTCAATAGTACGGTAGGGTTTTCTGCGCTTTATCACGATACGCCCACCAAGACCTGTGGCCGGGCCTTTTATGATATGGAAGGACTGACGTACCAGGGATCTCTGGATGATTTCTGGCAACAGGCAGAGAATATTCAACTGGATAAGCTGCTGTATAAAAATGTCCGGAATTACGTGATTACCCGAACCCAACTCAATGGCAGTTTTTATAAAAAAATCAAAAATGCCGGATTCTATTCTGGCGTTATTTTCCCAAACTCACCCAAAACCCGCCCTTAGAGATCGTCCGCTACGATTCGGTTTCCGGCATACTGCCGGACCGGGCAGACCCAATAGGAGCAGTATGACTGTGACAAGCGTTTTTGACAGACAATACAAACCTTCCCACACCAGATACGACAATATGGGCTATCGCCGTTGCGGCGCCAGTGGTGTGCAACTTCCGCCATTATCCCTAGGACTGTGGCAGAATTTTGGTGCCGTGGACTCGTTGGAAAATGCACGTACCATGCTGCGAGGAGCGTTTGATCTTGGTATTACCCATTTTGATCTGGCCAACAACTATGGGCCACCATATGGCTCAGCCGAGCAGACCTTCGGACACATTTTCGCTGAGGACCTGAAACCCTATCGGGATGAACTGATCATTTCCTCAAAAGCTGGTTACGACATGTGGCCCGGTCCTTACGGCATCGGCGGTTCACGTAAATACCTGATTGCCAGTATTGATCAGAGCCTGAAACGTACCGGACTGGACTATTTTGATATTTTCTATAGCCACCGGTTCGACCCGGACACCCCGTTGGAGGAAACCATGGGCGCGCTGGACGCGATCGTCCGCTCGGGCAAGGCCTTATATGTGGGGATTTCCAATTACTCACCCGAACAGACTGAGCAGGCCATTGCCATTCTGAACAACCTCGGTACACCGCTACTGATTCACCAGCCTCGTTATAACCTGTTTGATCGTCACATTGAGAATGGTCTGACCGACACTTTGCGCCAACATAAGGTAGGCTCGATTGTGTTCTCACCACTGGCTCAGGGGCTGCTAACAGATAAGTATCTGCAAGGTGTGCCACAAAACTCAAGGGCCGCCCGTAAAGAACAGATCTATCTGTCAGAACAGGATATCGCTGCCAGCAAGCTGGATAAAGTCAGACAATTGAACGAAATCGCCAACAGCCGAAACCAGAGTCTGGCCCAACTGGCTCTGGCCTGGGTACTGCGCGACGAAGTGGTCACCAGCGCAATCATTGGTGCCAGTCGCCTAAGCCAGATCGAGGACAGCGTTGGAGCGTTGAAGAACCTTTCTTTCAGTGAGGATGAACTGGCAAACATTGAAGCCATTCTCGGCTGATCATCACCAGCTGGCTATCGCAACAAAAAAATGAACTTCAGTTCTTTTTTGGCGCAGGACGTTGTCAGCCCCACTCGCCTGCATCAACACTATTCCGAGTGTTCAGAGGCCCCCTAACGTTTAACAGCTACCAGAACCATCAGTTCTTTTTACCGCCAAACCAGCGTTTAAACCAATTCTGAACCGGTTTGGTAACTTGCCCGGCACAACCATCTTTGGCCTTCGGGGCAGTACCTTCACGAAATGGAATCTGGATGGCATCCGGACAGTTTTTGGAGGTGCGATGTCCGTCTTTGGCATTGACCCACTGCCATTCAATACCTGCCGGTTCACGACTCAGATAAGCTTGCGGCTTTATCGCGCCCATCACGTCAGTCCAGATCCGCAAGGCACCGGTCGATCCGGTTAACGGTGTCATTTTGTTATCATCGTTACCGACCCAGACCACGGCGAGATAATCAGAAGTATAGCCAGCAAACCAGCTGTCGCGTTGATCGTTGGTGGTACCGGTCTTACCGGCAAGTTTTAACTCTGGATCCAATCGTCGATAAGCATATTTACCGGTTCCTTCACGCATGACATCCTGCAACGCATACTGCAACAGTTCCATATCCACCGAGTCCACAACCTGTTTAAAACTGAAATCGAATGTTTCCAGCACACTGTCGTCAGATGTGGTGACAGCACGTATGGATTTGACCGGTGTACGAAAACCATTAGCCGCAAATGTTCCGTACACATTAGCCACCTCCAGCGGACTCATACCTTGTGCCCCCAACAATGTGGCCGGATAGGCATCAATATGTCGTTCAAAACCAAGATCCTGCAAATTAGCCATGAACTTTCCAAGCCCGATCTGCATACCCAACCGCGCGGTCGCCTGGTTATAGGAGTGACTCAGAGCCTGTAACAACAGTGGCTGACCATGACTGCGGTGATCAAAATTCGCTGGCTGCCACTCAGACCCGTCTTTCCCTGAGACCACCAAAGTAGAGTCATCAACAGGCGTGGCCAGGGTGTAGCCATTCTGCAATGCGGTCAGATAAACCACCGGTTTCAATAACGAACCGACAGGACGACGACTGTCCAGAGCCCGGTTATAGCCATCAAAACGAACCCGTCGACCTCCCACCATTGCCAGTACTTCACCTGACTCCGGCTGAGTGATGACAAGCGCTCCCTGAAGGAAATCATCACCCAGTTTATAGTTTTGTTCCAATTGGTGTAGCTGATCAATGACAACCTCTTCGGCCCGGCTCTGAATACGAGGATCCAGAGAGGTATATATTTTCAACCCTTCACTGGTGAGATCTTCTGGGCGATAAAGACTCTGCAACTGACGCCGAACCATGTCCAGAAACGCCGGATAACGAATACGCTGACGGCCGGAACGAATATCCAACGGCTGTTTCTTGGCCCAACCAGCCTGATCAGCCGTTACCACCCCCTGGCCAGCCATAATGTCCAGCACCAGGTTTCGACGCTCCAGCGCACGCTCAGGATGCGTCATTGGGTTATAAACAGCCGGTCCTTTAATCATACCGATCAACAATGCCATTTGGTGCAACCGCAGCTCCCGCAGCGGTGCCCCAAAAAACTCCTGCGCCCCAAGCCCAAAACCATGTATCGCCCGGGCACCATCCTGAGCCAGATACACTTCGTTCATATAGGCTTCGAGAATCTGGTCTTTGGAGTAGTGCCACTCCAGTAACATGGCCATAAGCGCTTCGTTGCCCTTACGCCAAAGTGATCGTTCTGAGCTGAGAAAATAGTTTTTGACCAGCTGTTGAGTCAGCGTACTGCCTCCCTGAGCAACATGCCCGGAAACAACATTGGCCCATAGTGCTCTGAGTATCCCGGTGGGAGAAATGCCAAAATGATGGTAATAGTTGCGATCCTCAACTGAAATCAATCCCTTGATAAAAACATCCGGAACATCGCTTATTTGCAGCAGAATTCGATCTTCTTTCTGACCGGGGTAAATACTGCCGATCTGAAGCGGTTGCAGCCTGGCCAGAATCGCCGGGTCACCATGGTTGTTGACCACCCGTTCAATACCATCACGATTGAAATCCAGTAACAGATGCTGAGATGGATTCACACCATCCCAATGGGTGAACTGGCGGGTAACCATTTCCATGGTCTGGCCGGTAATGGAGTATTCTCCAGAGCGTACCGGGTTGATAACCTTGCGATATCCCAACCGCCGCAACTCCTGTTCCAGATCCCCCCTCCCTATGGTTAGGCCCTGATACAACTCCAGCGGCCGGGCAAACACCCGAGCTGGTTCAGCAAACAACTTACCGGTGAAACCGGTGGTCACTCTGGCATTCAGATAAATCGTCCAACAGATCAGTAGTGCCAGAAAAACAATAACCAGTTTCAGCAACAACCCGAAGATAGAAAACCGTTTACCGGTTTTTCCCTTTCGGGTATTTGGAGGATTGCGTCTGCCAGGTTTCGAGCTTCGGGACGAAACTTTTTTTGCTGGTTTTCTGGTAGTGGATTTACGGGTGTTGCTAGAACGGGGTTTACTTGCCAAGGGGATATCTCAACCATCAAACGAGCGGGCATATTACACGATTAGGTCACAATCTTGCAGGTGACCAGCTACTGAATTCTGTGTTTTTGATAGCATGTGTTATCTTTATCTGAACATATTATTCCACGGATGTTATTAATTGGAGTCATCATGCGTCCATCTCTCATTATTTTGATGTTGCTTGTGTCTGGCATGGGTTATGCGGAAAACAAAATCTATACTTGGGTCGATGCTAACGGCGTCACTCAATACGGTGACCGGCCGCCGATGAGCAGCACGGCCAAAGAAGTTAAAGTGGATGGTTACCAGACAGCACCTGTCAATGTTGACGTTGAAAAGCTGCCCGGTCACTGGAGTCTGGCAGCGACCAGCGGCCAGTTGCAAAAATGGGAAATCCTCAAAGATGGCCAGGTACAGATTGATTACCAAGATAACGGTGATCGCACGATCATTACCGGCAAATGGGTTTTGGAGGGGTCGGTTTTAACCATTGAGAGCAGCTCCATTCAACAACGCATCAATGGCCTGACGACGGTTAGCACCAGCCCGATTCAATACGTTTATAAATTTATTGAATTTGAAGATGATCGTTTCCGGGTTAGTAATAACAGCGGTACCCTGCGTGCCACTCGGAAGTAAGTACCATTCAGCCAGACTAGCCCGTGTAGCACTGACAAGCGTCACTACTGGCTGAAGGCCTTTCGGTTTCAGAGCACTTCGCCCGGCATCGCAGCACACAGGGAATACTGACATCAGGACAACAGTATCTGATTGACGTGCTGCCTGATGCCCTCTGGATTGCCATAAAACAGAGAAATCGGAACAGGCAACAGTTGGCCATTTCGTTCTATTCCCAAGGTGGGATAACCGCTTCCACCAAGCTGCCTCAACCAATCCTGACTGTCATTCAGGTGCTTGTTCAGATCAACGTCATCGTACGCACTGACGAATGCAGGTGGCTCTATTTCCTGCTCTAGAGCCAGATCCACCAGTAATTTTTTGTCACCAACCCAAAGACCATCACGGTAATGTGATTGTTGAATACGGTGCAGCATGGTCAAGCCATTTCCACCAAGCATCACCAAGGCCAGAATGGCACGAATCGGTGGCTCAGAATCGATTCTGAGACGACTATCAAGCAGTAGCTCGTTGAAGTAACGTTCACCGAATGGCTGGCCGGTCAGTGATTCAATACGTTCATCGTGAGGACGAACATAATCCCTTAGTGCTTTGCCCATCGGTTGTCGACGGTTACCGAGCCACAATCCACCTGCATGCAATTCAATGGATACGTCGGATAAAACTGCCAACTCTTCGAGCAATGGGGCTGCGCCATAACACCAGCCACACAAAGGGTCGAATAGGTAGTGTAATTTAACCTGATTCATTCTCTCTTTTATCTCCTGGATCAGACCGTAACCGGCCATCAACAATCACTATGTCTTCTCGCCCAGCACTTATCACCAGAGCATCGTTTACCACTGACGCCCGCTCTATCTCGATAATGAATACCGGTGAGCTTTTGAATTTTGCCAAAACGCAGCGTCTTCATTCGGACAAAAAACCATGGTGTCAGTGCTTTCTGAACATGTATCAGAAATCGTCATGCCATCCGGTAATAACTCTGAATATTTATCGTGAAATCTTCGCTATTTAATTACGATTTCATTCTAATGCAGCGATTTTCGATTAAATACAACATAATACTGACATAACTGTTGCATATTTCGAGCAAATCAAATGGATCGATTAACAGCATTAAATGTATTTGTCTCGGTAGTTGAGCAAGGCAGTCTGACCGCAGCGGCCAACCAGTTGGGTATATCACGGGCCATGACATCCCGTTATCTGGCTGAGCTGGAGGACTGGATGGGCGTAAGATTACTGCACAGAACCACTCGACGGATGAGCCTGACAGGACCCGGAGAAGAGTTTCTCAGACACGCTCGCAGTATGCTGGCTCTGGGTGAAGAAATGGAGCTTATCAGCGCTCGCGCTGAAGGAGTGCCCAAGGGGTTGTTACGGGTAACCTGCAGCTACTCGCTGGCCGAAGCATTTCTGATACCCGCAATTAACGACTACCTGAGGCAGTGGCCTGGAGCTGCTATAGATGTATTGATCATTGATCGGGCCATCAATCTGGTGGAAGAACGCATTGATCTCGCCATTCGTATTACCAATGACTTGGACCCAAACCTGATAGCGCGAAAACTTGGCTACTGTCGCTCGGTCATATGTGCAAGTCCTGACTATATAAACGCCAGTGGTGAACCACACCAAGTACAGGAGCTGGCGTTACACAACTGCCTGACCTATTCATATTTCGGTAAAAGCCTCTGGAGTTTTAATGGCCCGGACGGACCTGAATCGGTACCTGTCAGCGGTAAATTGAGTGGTAATATCTCCAACCTACTACTGGAAGGTGCACTGCTCGGCACCGGCATCACTATGCAACCGCTTTACTCTGCCAGACCCTATCTTCAAAGGGGTGAACTTATTCAATTGCTACAAGACTTTGAACCCGCAGTGTTGGGAATTTATGGGGTGTATTCAAACCGCAAGCAGATGTCTCCCTTATTAAGGAGTTTCATCGACTATCTGGTGGAAAAAATGTCTACAGACCCATTGTGGCAATCACCTGACGGACAAGCCTGTTGACATTAGTGGACTCCAAAACATAAAAACCGCTTTCATGACAGCACTACTGTATAGCGCCTGTTGCTGCCACTCCTGCCAGCCACGACAAATGCAACTTGCGGGACAGCCTCCGAGTAATATTACAACAGTGGAATTTGCTTCTCTGTCAGATTTGCAAACGAATCTCCGGTAAACATGAAAATCGCTTCTGCAATAGGGCGAACCTGTTTCTCCAGATAGAAATCATAGTCCAATGCCGATTGTTGAAACTCCGTTGGCTCCACGCCATTCACAGTCATGACATATTCAATCCGGTTGATCCGCCGATTGGGATAATGCTGCTGCCATAACCGAGCAGCCTGGACATGTGGCGGAACATTTTTTTGATATTGTTCGACCGGCTTGCGTAAACGCCGGCGATAAACCAGCAGATCGTCACTTTGACCCGCAAACAGATCCTGAACAAACTCACTGACATACTGCTGATAGTCCTGTTCGAGAAACACCTTACGATAAAGGTTCTGCTGAAAAATTTTGGCCAGTGCGGTCCAATCGGAACGCACCGATTCCAACCCTTTGAAAACCAATTTGGGTTGCTGCTGGTCATCCACGATCATACCTGCGTAACGTTTTTTACTGCCGGTATTTTCTCCCCGGATGGTCGGCATCAGAAAACGCAGATAATGGGTTTCAAACTGTAGCTCCAGAAAACTGTTCAATTGGTAACGCTGCAATAATTCCTGTTGCCAGCGCACATTCAGATCGTGAGCCAGCTGTTTGCCGATGGACATTGCCTGACCGTGGTCGACATCTTTTTCAACCCAGACAAACACCGAATCCGTATCACCATATATCACCTGATAACCCATCTGCTCTATCCATTGTTTGCTCTGCTGCAGAATCTGATGCCCTCTCTTGGTAATCGAACTGGACAGGCGCGGATCATAAAAGCGGCACAAATGCGATCCCAGTATGCCGTAAAAAGAATTCATGATGATTTTGATTGCCTGGGACAGTGGTTGGTTTTTTTGCAATTTTGCCTGATCCCGCCGGGCCGATAGATCTCTGATCAACCCCGGCAGAATATGCCGCTGACGATCAAACAAAGCACCGTCGAAACCTTCCAGAGGATCATCACTCAAGCCCGCCAACGCTTCGGCCATACCATAAGGATCAACACAGAATGTCTGGATGATACTGGGGTACAGGCTCTTGAAATCCAGCACCAGAACGTTCTGGTAGATTCCCGGTACCGAATCCATCACATAACCTCCGGGGCTGTGAAAGTTCAATACCTGAGAACCCACGCTTGGAGCCACGTAACCGTTACGATGCAAACGTGGCAAGTACAAGTGACTGAATGCGGCTGCACTACCACCAATACGATCCAACGACAGACCGGTGAGATAACTGCGTTCCACCAGAAAATCGAGCAGTTTTAACTGATCAAAGATATCCAGCACCAGCACACAGTCTTCCAGGTTATACGCGACCAGTTGGTCGGTATTCTCATGATAGAGTTGTTCTATTGCCTCAGCCCGATGGTCTCCCTCAAGCAACTTGCCACGCCCCAGCACCTCATTGGCGACTGCATCCAGGGCATAACTGTCAAACTGATAAAAAGCCGTACGCAGTGAGTCAATGCCATCCAGTACCACACGTCCGGAAATATCACAGCGCCATTGATCACGATGATCAAACGGCTGAAACCACCGGATCTTCTGTTGGTCACGACCCATCACAAAATCAAGACCAAGCTTGTCTGCCCATTGCTGTAGTATCCGCAGGTCGAAATTAACCACATTCCAGCCAATAATGATGTCTGGATTCATTTGTTCAACCTGATCCAGAAACGCTCTGAACAGCTGCTCCACGGTGTCATATGCTTGCGCATCGCTATGACGGCATTGCTGCTGTGGCTGCTGACACACCCATCCGACCCATTGCCGTTTTCGGCTGACCAGCGCAATAGAATATAGTTCCGGAAGGGTTCCCGGCTCCCAAAAACTGGTTTCGATGTCCAGCGAGACAACATCGAACTCAGGGCGAACTTCCATTGGTCGGAGCACAACTTTATCTTCCTGGCGGCGAACCTCGACACCGGCTGTAATGAACCGCTCCATCAGATAACGGTCACTGGGGTGAATATCATCTTCCCAGACCCGTATGCCCTTTTTGGCCAGTACGCGAGTAATTTTTCTAAGCTGCGCCCATTGCCGGCAATAGAGCCCGGCCATGGGATGCTGATTGAAATCCTTGAGTGTCAGTGTCCGGATCTCAGCTTCAAAACGCTGTTGGCGCAGTACTCCTTTGACCCGGTCAACATCCTCACTTCTAATGAATCCGACACTGGCTTCGGCAGTAATATCCAGCGACTGGCAGGTTCCCTCACGGGGTTTTAACCAGAAGCGCAGTATCTGACCATCCCCCTGGTAAATCAGTTCCCTGGTTAATACAAATCCATTCTGCTGATCTGGCATATGTTTTTTTTACCGTAAAAAATGGGACGATAGTCTCGCTATTTAACTACAATATTCAACATTGTCTGTGATACGAACTAACATGATATATTGCGACATCAATACCATAGAGGACAGATTCACATGTATTTTTTAGGTGAGCGCCCCGAATATACTGAGCAGCTCTTCAATCGGATTCGTAAGATCAGCAGGCACCTGTTTGCCGATCTTCCTGAACCTGATGAAATTATCAGCTTGGCGGAGGTGGAGGATCTGTACCAGCAGTATGGTTCTGATTCGCTCTACATAGTAGCTGTCGGTACAATTCAGGGTAGTTATGAAGATAACACTGTGATCGTTTATGAAGAAGGCGATTTGATAGGTCTGACCAATTGTTATGATCTACCCAGTCTGACACTGACCAGTGAAGATCAGGTGGAACTGAAAAAATACGATGCTACCAAATTGTTACGATTTGTCACCGAAACCAGAGAGCGCCAGTCTATCTGGACATCTTATCTGGTTTCCATCAATGCCGTGCTGACCGAGAGCTACTCCCGTGATCTGAAATCACAGACCCACTTGAGTACCGGTTTTCTACATTTTTCAAAAGGCGAAGTTATTATCCGGGAGGGTGATGACGCTAACGATGTATACACGATTATGCAGGGCCGTGCCGATGTATTTGTGGAAGGCATAAAAGTCGGTGAGGTATTACGTGATGAGATTTTCGGCGCGATGGCGGTTTTTACCAGCAGCAAACGTTCTGCATCTGTGATTGCTGCCGAGGACTGTACCGTTCTGGCTGTTCCCAAGAATGAATTTGTGTCGTTAATCCAGAATCATCCTGAAACCACCATGACACTGATTGAAAATATGGCCCGGTGCATCATTTCGCTGAACACCCAACTGGCCGAGCATGTGGAGGCAGACCCGAGCAACAATATCATTTAACAAACGATAACATTGTTTAAAATACTCAGTAGCCTGCCTACCTCGCAGCCATTGCAGCACGACAGCAAAGAGATTGAGCCACCATTAAGTCAGCAAGAATGACATCATCCAGCGTGTGCCGATATTCTATAAATCGGCAATCACTTCAAGTACCTGCTGCAATGACTCCAATGACCATAACTGAACATCATCACTTACTTTCTTGGGTTTATTGGCAGCAGGCAGAATGATACGTTTAAAGCCGTGCTTAATGGCTTCCTGTACCCGCTCCTGGCCACTGGGAACAGGACGCAACTCACCCGACAAACCCAACTCACCAAACACCACCAGATCCTGTGGAAGAGCCCGGTCACGCAAGCTCGATAATATGGCCAGCAAGACCGCCAGATCAGCACCCGTTTCACTAATACGGACACCACCGACGACGTTTAGAAACACATCCTGATCACCGGTAAATACCCCCCCATGTCGATTCAATACCGCCAGCAGCATGGCCAGTCGATTGCTGTCCTGACCAACAGCCACCCGGCGGGGATTACCAAATGGACTCTCATCCACCAACGCCTGAATTTCCACCAACAGCGGCCGGGTACCTTCCCAAATGATTGTCACGAGACTCCCCGGCGCAGGCTGACTGGCCCGATTGAGGAAGATGGAACTGGGGTTTTTGACTTCTCTCAAACCGGAATCCAGCATGGCAAACACGCCCAGTTCATTGACCGCACCAAAACGGTTTTTAATGCCTCGAAGGGTGCGAAACCGGGTATCTCCTGAACTTTCTAACATAATGGAGCAATCAATCATGTGCTCCAGCACTTTTGGACCTGCTAGCGAACCATCTTTGGTCACATGACCGACTATAAACACGGCACTGCCAGTCTGCTTGGCAAACCGCGTCAACCATGCAGCCGCCTCACGTACCTGAGAGACCGAACCCGGTGCCGACTCGACATCCGGAACATGCATGACCTGGATAGAGTCCACCACCATGATATCCGGCTTCAGCTCCTGCGCTACCTGACAGATCGCTTCAACGTTAGTCTCTGATAGCATTTTCAGTTTCTGCACCGGCAACCTGAGGCGATTGGCACGCAAAGCCACTTGTTGCAAAGACTCTTCGCCGGTCACATACAGTGCTGAGCGCTGCTCTGCCAGTACACACATGGTCTGCAGCAACAGCGTACTTTTCCCTGCCCCCGGATGGCCTCCCACCAGGATCACAGAACCTTTGACGATGCCACCACCGAGCACCCGGTCAAACTCTTCCATACCGGAACTAAAACGGGGCTGATCCGACAGATCCACATCAGATAACAACTGTACCGATTGGGACAACTGACCTGAATAGCCATTGAAGCTGACGGATCGGCTCTTGCTGCCAGACGCTTCTTTAAACTCTGTCAGAGTATTCCATGCCTTACACTCTGCACATTGCCCCTGCCATTTGGAAAAACTGGCACCACAGTCTGCACAGACAAATGCCAACTTTGCTTTTGCCACAGTTACAGCACCCTGGTTTCAAGTGTAAACCGCTCTTCCAAACTGCAACGCAGTTCATCGCCAGACTGTAATGGTCCGACACCAGCAGGTGTTCCGGTTAAAACCACATCACCGGGCAACAGGGTAAATATGTGACTCATATAAGACAGCAGCATGGGTATTTTGAAGATCATATCTGAGCTGCGGCCATGCTGCTGCAACTTGCCATTCCGGTGTAGGGTAAAGACCTCTTCCCGACGGGCGTCAAAATGCTCCACCTTCACAAAACCGGACAATGGACAGGAACCATCAAATGCCTTGGCCACTTCCCAGGGCTGACCTTTCTGTTTGAGTTCATCCTGAACATCCCGCAATGTCAGATCAAGAGCAAGGCCAATACCACCGACAGCAGCAACGGCCTCTTCCTCAGAAGCCCGGGTCAGCGGTCGGGTAATCAGTAATGCCAACTCCAGTTCATGATGAACGGCGCCTTTATTTTGAGGAATCTGGAAGGGCTGCAGTAGCGAGGTGGCTGCAGTCGACGGTTTGATAAATATCAGCGGTCGTTGTGGTAACGGATTATTGAGCTCTTTGGCGTGCTCCGCATAGTTACGTCCCACACATAGAATTTTCCCCTGCATCAGCCCGGAAAGACTGTTATCGGTATAGCGATGCTCAAACATGAATGCTCACTCATTGTTAAACAGGGCGACAAGATTAGCCGAGATGAACGCTGATGGAAAATGCAGATCCGCAAACGAGCAGAAAAGGCAGCCCGGAACCGGGCTGCCTGGATTAACTCCAGATCAGTGAATTTCGATTTTTTTCACCTCGTGTTCTTCCACCCCTTCCCGGCGAGGTAGGGTCAGCTTCAATACGCCGTCTTTCATACTGGCCTGAATTTCTTCCTCAATCACATCATGAGGTACAGCCAGGGTTCGACAAAATGACCCATAGCTGCGTTCGACCCGATAATAATGGCGGTCTTTTTCTTCTTTCTGTTCCTGTTTCTGACCGGTAATGGTCAGCACTCCGTCTTTTAACTGAATATTCATGTCATCCTGTTTCATTCCCGGTGCTTCAAGGGAAATCTGATAACTTGTTTCATCGCTGGAAATATCCAGTTTTGGACGAAAATCGGCGTTAACAAAATGCCCCATTTCCTCTCCCAAACGACTGGAAAGGGAAGGGAAACCGAATTGCCGCAGGGCATTGTCAAACCAACGATCCATTTCATGATGCATCGAGAACAACGGGTACTCTGAACGACTGCCAGACAAAATGGACGGATCGGTTTTATTGACCGGAAGCTGGCTCAGCTCTTCATGTTTAAACCAGTTCCAGGGGTTGATTCTCTGAAGATCCATAATGCACCTCCAATTAAATTTAAAAATAGCTCCTCTTGATAAAGCACTTAACTAAACCTTCAATACAGGTTTGTTAAACGCCAATATGGGATGACAAAACTAAATTTCAAGACATCACCGCTGCCTCCTTGACGGATGTCATATAACACTGACATCCATAACAGAAGCATCATTTACGGCACTCGTTATGCAGACAACCGCTGGGTTTATTCGTGGTATTTAGGAATCAGAATATCAGGCAGGTAACGAACCAGAAGCAACATCAGGATAACGACTGGCAGCGAATACAACAGTGCAAAAGCAGCAAAATCCCCCCATTGAATATGTTCGTCATTGATAAACTGTGTCGCGCCAATACTCATGGTAAACACATCTGGCTCGGTTAACAGCACCGATGCCAATGGATACTCATTTATGGAAGCAATAAACGAACACAAAGCCACCATTACAAAGGCCCGTGCACAAATAGGCAGATACAGATAACGAAACTGCCCCCAAAGCCCGGCACCGTCGACAATCGCCATTTGGCGCATTTTAAGACTGACACTCCGGAAAGCGTATTTCAATAACCAGACACTGAAGATCACCATCGTCAGATTGAAAATCACCAGCGTCCAGAGGTTGTTAAGACCTCCAACAGTACGGGCAATAACAAACAACACCGGCAGGTAGAGCACACTCGGAAAAAACAGAACACCGCGCAACATGGTCGATAGTGAACGATGCCGGTGACTGTGAATCTGACTAAGTTCCAATGCCGCAGGTGTTGCTATAAGGATAGAAATCACCGCGGTGGCAACACTGACCAGCAACGAGTTGATAATCCAGTTAACTATTTTATATTCAGGCTCACGGACATATAGCTCATCGAATATGGCATGGATATCCCCTTTACTCAAATCACCGATCAGCAGCTCGCCTTCAGCCACCATATTCGGAATAATATATATCACACCATTTTGCATTCTATCCGGCATTTCCGCGACCATCTCCAGAATCTGAATATATCTCGCCAGCAATGTTTCCCCTGTTTTTACCACCAACCCTATCTTCAGTCGCTTCGGTAGATATGTGGCTTCTGGCTCACTTATCGGGGTAAACAGCCACTTTCCCCGCCGACTGAGCTTGACCTCACCAAAACCATTATCAAAGACGATCGTGCTCTTCTTGAAACGCAGCTCCCGCTCAATGACACCGACATATTTTTGGCCCAGCGCTACATACCAATGCTCCAGAGTTGGTTGTTTGGGAATCCAATCATCGACGGCAAAGTTACCTTGTCGGAATGACACTGAAATCAGCGTCACCAACGGTGACAATACCAGTAATATAAATCCACATAGCAGCAAATGTACCCACAGTGCATTAATCCGTCTTAACATTAATGCTCTCCTGCATACCACGCTCGATATCACGCTCAGAACGTCGCAAACGAGTATGAATCAAAATCCATGCCCCCATTAGCAAAAACAGACAACTCGCGAGCGCACTGGCAAGGCCAAAGTTAAAACGGTCATCATCGAATACCATATGATAATTCCAATGCACCAGTGTATCAGTGGAACCAACCGCCGGATTGGAACCAAAGATAACGGGCCCCCCATCTGTCAACAACTGCACCAGTGTCAGATTATTAAAGGAAAACGCAAAAATAATAGACAGCAACGGTAATAACTCCCGCAGCAAAATCGGTAAACGCAGGTTCCACCACTTGCGAAACCAATGGACGCCGTCCAGCGTGGCATGCTCGATGATTGCAACCGGAAGTCGTTGCAGTAGTTTTTCACTGGCAATAAAACAGATGGGATAACAGATCCATATGTTGGCGATAATGACCAACGCACGGCTTAACCAGGGATCATCGAACCAGGGTAGTTCCTGTTTATAAAAATACCCCAGCAATCGATTGATATCACCATAACCACTCCCAAGCAGACCTTTAAACATCTGACTGCTGATGACAACAGGAACCGCCACCGGCAACACCAGAAGCATTCGGTACAGATTTCGAAATGACAGACCGCGATAGTTTATCAATGTTCCCAGTACCAGTCCGATCACGAAGGTTGCAGCTACAGTGACGGATGCCAGAATCAAAGACCAACACAATACCTGCAACAATGGCAACGCCAGATCGGGGTCGGTAAACAGTCGCCCATAATTACTCCAGCCCACCATGGTAATAAAACCCGGCGTCAGCACCCTGTCTGTATCACTCACGTAAAACCCACGTCGTTTGTCGACCCGGTACCGTATCCCGGAAGTGGTCTCAAGCAACGCCCCATCGGACTGCAATTGATAGGCAGGCTGCCCACGATAAAACATTCCTTCCTGATAGATCAGAGTGTCCTGTTCCGGTGTTTGTAAGCGAATATCATTCAGCCAGGGATGATCCAGAGACTCATCCTTCAAAGCCCTGAATTCAGGTTCTGGCTCATGCTCAAGCAGCGACAAAACATTGCCGCCTGATGACGGCGAAAATGACTCTGAGAGATAGGACGTATCGGCTGATACATTCTGTACACGCAGTCTCAACCGATCATCCGGCATGGTCACCAGAGCATAACCAAGCCCCTCCTGATCGTCTTGAACAACCAGCCGGTTTAACAATGCTACTTTCAGTGCCTGATGGCTCAGTAAATGCGAAGAAGAGTAATTGGTGAAACTAACACCCAGAGAATAAGCAATCGGCAATACCGTCACCAGCACGACCACCAGAATCAATGGTGCCAACAGGACACTGCCAGTCTCGTGTATGCGCCAGACGGCAACCACGGACAACAGCACGGCCGCCAAAACCAAAGGTAACAACGTTTGCTGGGTGACACTGTAAATTGCCATAGAGGTCACCATCATCAACATGACAACAGCTAGCAGAAAAGGTTTCAACAATACCCTAAACGTGTTCAACATAATGGAATCTATATACAAGACCGGCGGTAATCCCTGAAAGCTTGGAGAACCTCTGAATAATAGTCTGAGTCGCTGACATTATTCAGAGGCTGCTTTGATATTATGCTTTATCAGGGTAACAGGTATTTCAGAATCTCGGCACTTAACTTTTGTGCTATTGCATTCATTGCCTTGTTGGATGCAATGGCCTCCGTACCGCCAACCCCTTTAGCAGAAACAGCACCTGCCCGGACAATATTATCACTGGCCGACATTTCGAAATTAGCTTCCAGAAACAGATAATAAATATCCTGCTTCTGCACCAGACTCTGCTCACTGTTAATGCTTAACATCAGGTTGCCGTGACTGCTGGCAATCAAGGAACCATAACCATACTTACTCAAAGCTTGAGCAACCTGGCGGCCGAGTGCAGTATTATCCTGATATTCCCTAATCTCTATTTTGATGCGGGAAAACAAGTCACGGGTACTGGCCATTATTTTCCGGGACAGATCATTTTGATCCGACAACCATTCCCGGCCCGATACCAACCGATAGGTCTCTAGTAACTGCCGGCGCTGCTCAACAATGCGCAGATAGGCAGAGTTGTACTGTAACTGTTTGACAGAATTCTCAGAGTAATCTGCCAGCCAGGAGGACAACGTCCTATCCAGCTCCTCAATACGAGCGGTCGTGACCTGTGTCTCCTCAGATTTATCCAAGCCGACCAGCACGAACACCCGATGCTGTTGATCCGAGGTAAATGTTTTCAGCACCTGAATGTTTTGCAGCTCAACTGCTTTCACTTCACTGCGCAATTTCTGCTGAATGTCTTTATTCACGGCACCATTACTGTCGCTGAGGAAAATGGTGGTTGATCCGGACACGGATGTTCTCAGACTTTTTTGCAGATCAAGCCGGGCTCTATCGCGCGCCATCTGTGCTGCCTGGGCTGGATCGCCAGTCCATTCGGCACTTCCGGTACCATACACCCAGCCCGCTCTGACCGGTAACTGAGTGATCCAGTCCGGCCATTGCTCAGCAGCTTCGGTAGTCATCTCGGTCGACGGCGCTTCCGGCGTGGTATGACACCCCCCCAGAAGTACCAGCAACAGCAAATACCCTACACGTCCCATCATTCAGCCTACCGGGTCATCAGTTTCTGTATTTTTTTCTGCCCGATCCAAACTTCACGATTGGTCAGAATATCAATCAGTTTCAGGTCCACCTGATAATAAGTCACCCGCTTGGAATTCAGGCTGTCGACGTAGGAGTTGATCTCTCCGGTCAGCGCATAATCCGCGCCATATTCCTGACCCAGGGCTTTCAAGGTCTCTGCCGATGAATTCAGCTCCTGGTCCAGTTTTTCATCACGGATTTCATCTCGCTCTGCCCCACCGGCCACAAAATCAATCTTACCGGAGCGCAACAGACTGCGTTTGATGTCGTTGATAAAAGTATCCACCGGGATGTGCTCGTGGGACTTATTGCGGATCGTCTGCACAATGACTCTGGGCATGGCATCATCACGACTCATGCGAAAATCCAGATACCACGGAAAGCTCAGCATATCATCCATCATGGCTTCAGCCACTTCTCTCGAATCACGGGCATTCCATTTATCGGTCAATTCAATTTCTTTATTTGCATCCACTCGTTCAAGCTTGGGTTGACTGGTACATGCTGACAGCATTAGCACAAGTAACAAGGACAAATAAGACAAGGCTTTCATGACGTTCTCCTGAGATTTAATAGGCAATTTCTTGTTCTGGGTGAGGATTAATGGTCGCAATTGAAACCACTTGCGTGGTACCCGCCTCAACATCAACACTGAGGCTCTGAGTCTGCTCAAAACCACCATCATCCCAATGGGTAGTTAACGTTAATTCGTGATGACCCGGTGGCAGCGACAAACGCTGCATTCGAATTTCTTTTGGCAGTGTCAGCCAGGCCCGGGTATCAGCACGGGCACTGACAGTTGAAGCAACCTTTCCTGCCGCTGCCGCGAGAAATCCCAATGTGTCATTTTCTTCCGAAAACTGGTTACTGACCTGATAGCTGAGTATGGCCTTTAACAGTTCCCGACCAATGGCTGCGCGTAATTCCCGGTTGGCATCCAGCAGTTGCTGCTGCAGCGCCACTCTGGCTGGCGAAGATGCCAGCAACATCGGCTTGTCGAGATCAGGGGTCCCTGCCAGGGTGATCCGGGTGCTACTGTTATGAGTCATTTCCAATGAAGGATAATAAGGCACGGCGACTCGAATTCCACCAGCCAAAGCTTTATCCAGCTCTGTTTGCTGTACCAGATCCCAAACAGGAAACAAAGGTACCTTTTTGGCAAAGGCAAAGTCATCGACCACCTGAATAATGCCGCCGGACAAATAACGCCCGAGTATATCAGTGAACCCCAAGTCACCGTATTGCATCAAAAACCATGCGGCCTGATCCCGTTGGTTTTCAGACGAGCCCAGAAGTACCGGCTGAATTTCCATCAACTGGCCATACTCCTGCAGGTGTACATAAAGATTCATTTCGCCTTTGCGCGGCATCAGATCAACCAGCTGCACCACCACGACATCGCCCTGATCGGATACAGTTTTGTGCTCCGCCCGGGACTCCGCCGATGCACTTGCCTGCTTGGATAGTTCGATCATGGCCGGATCAAGGTCATACTGTTCGACAGCACCATCCTGATAAGTTCGCAGAGCATCATCAAAAGCGATTCGCGCATCATCCCACTGCCCTGCCATTTCATATGCCAGACCGGACAGATAGTAACCCCAGGCATCACTGCGATAGCGCAGACTCGCCGGATCATTCCAGTTTCCGGTTAGAGTACGTAGCACTTGGGCAATTCTGGCCGCCGGAGTTTCACTCTCATCACGGGCCTGCTGATAATCTCCCAATTCCGTTTCCAGTCGTCGCAGCAGAATATTAAGACGACGAATCTCAACAGCGGCATCGTCCAGGCGTTGCAAACGCTCAGATCCCGCTGAAGTGGTTTCCGCCAACGACAAATAGTTCAGGGCTTTAATGATATTAATGGCAGCACGTTCGTACTCTGCACCATGATAAGTACTGACAGTCGGGTTGGATAATGCCACGGCCACATTTTGCCAGGTGCCATCAGCATAAAGATAATCGGCTAACTGGTAGGCCTGTTCCAGCAGATCGTTACTGGCCTCATACTGACCATCCAAGTGTTTGACCATTCCTAACTCAAGAAAATGCAGCAGCGCATTCTTGCCCTGAGCGGGCAACACCTTGGCAAATTCGGTTTCTGCCTGATCATAAGCTTCAGCCCTGACAGCTGCGACAGCTTCTTCTGTGGCTCCACCATAGGTTGCACAGCCGTGTACAGCCACAATAACAACCAGTCCTAACAGGTACTTCATGCACATAGGTGATTCAGTTCACTCAGTCTAATTTAAGATAATCGCTTGCGGTTTCTGGGACTCCAGGGCAGGCATTAACTGCCCGGGGCCAGCATTCAGATAAGACGGATCCAGCAAGACATAATCATTACCACTTAAACTGAGAGTATAGCCTTTGACCTGTTCATCCCTGTCCAGCACCGCCAGCGCCAGATGATTCGGAAAGCGTACCCCGATGATGGTTTCCGGAGCAATTGCTTTTAAGACACCTTTGAGGAAATAACTGCGATCCTCACAGTCAGAATATGGGTAGAACAGCATTTCCTCAGCCAACAGATAATTTTCTCTGCCAAACTGTTGCTGATCAGTCTGATATGGGAAGCCCTGCTGCACCATTGCCAGCAAAAACCTCCAACGCTGCATGCCAGACATGTGTGCAACCAATGGCCGCAACTGCTGACTGACCGCCTGTTGCAATGAGTCAGGCCAAGGAGTATTGAGATAGTCCTGAAGCTGCAATTGCGGATAAACCTTGGCATGCTCCACCCTATAAACATTATAAGGTAATACCATATGCCACTGGCTCTGCTGGGCAGTAAACTCGATTTCCCGATCACGCCACTGATCTCCAAGATAAAGCTTGGGATGCATTTGCATGTTCAGCGGCTGCAAATCTGCAAAATCAGCAAATTCCGGATACGTCTGAAGATGCAGCACCGCATTACCCTGAACACCAAAAATAAAGTATCGCTTTTGCCCTATCCGAATAAAAGGAACAGCCACAGGAGTCTGTAAACTATTATAACCGACATACCATATTCCCCGGCCTTCCATCAAACGCAAATCCAACCCCAACTGCACCCCCATAAACCATGTCCAGGCAGATCGAGCATTGGGCTGAACCAATACTTGTTGTGACAACTGATTGAGAAAAAACAGCATATCCCAATCATTCAGAAAGTTGGTCTGCTTGAACACCGACAGGGACCGCAACAACTCCGGTGTTACAGACTCAGCCATGGTTTTCCACCACCCTGATAAGTCTGCACGGCGGGATACTGGTTTTCTTAATGATGCTGGAATATCAAACCCGGTATCCAGTCCATAAAATTGCATTTTCACAATATAGGGAGAGGGTTGTGGGGCTTCTGGCTGGGAAGGTTCAACAGGCCGAAAGTCAGGGGTCAGGAAGTGCTGCTGGGCCTTATTGGTGTCGGCTGGCAGGGCGGGTAGCTGATCCGGTTTGGGCAAGGCATCGGGCATAATGGTATCAGCATCTTTGTCAATCCAGTCCTGCGACAACCATTTGGCAAATTCAAGTTGTTGTTGGTCGACGTAATGGTTGAAAGCCTGCTGTTGCTGAGCCAGCCAGGCCCGATACTCCTGATTAGCCAGCGTCTGAACAGTGACCAGACTCAACAGGCATGCTAACAGTCTGATCACAGGAACGCCCCGCCTCACTTGGTATTGGCAATTTCTGTAGCCAATTCATCAAAACCCTTCTGAGCTTTGAATTCCTGCCAAAGAGCTTCATCGTTGCCCATACTGGTCAACAATGCTTTTTGAGCGTTATAAGCGGTGTTTTTTTCATCTATACCAACCAAAACATAAAGATAACCATTCGGACTGGTACGGTTACCAATGATACGGCTCCCCAGCAGGGTTTGATCTGTCACTACTTTGGACACAGATGTTCTGACCTGATCGACGGTCTCGCTATCTGCCACACCGGTCGATTCAACATACTGTTTGACCATATTCATGACATGTACTTCCATTTGTTGTGCCAATCGAACTCTGGCAGCAGTGGCGGCCTGATCCTTCATGAAATCATAACCGGCCGCCGATGGGCTGGCGGAACCAACTGCTGAAACGGGATATTCAGATACAGGTTCGTCACAGACCCATCCTGGGGCTGCAGCGTTAGGGGAATCAGGGAAAGTACAATCAGTAAAGTATTCTGCGGTCTGTTCAGTTTTTTGTTCTTGTTTCGAAGCACATCCATTGAACAAAACAAGCACCAGCAAAACAGGTGTTATAACCTTCATGGCATTAGACATAGCAATTTCTCCATTAAGCATGCAAATCATATAAAGTGAGATGAATTTAACACTAATTCACCAATACTGAATGAGATCTGAACTGTAAGGAAGTGATAGAGGAATCGCAAATTCAGGAAAAATTCTGCGCCCGGCAGACTCGCTCAACGCACGCCTGCCAAGCACCAAAACTTCAGGATCAGAACAATATTCTGGCTTTGATAGTTCCCTTAACATCACGGATCATCTGAAGCGCTTTTGGCCCACAATCCTGGTCAACATCAATCACCACATAGCCTACATTATTGCTGGTTTGCAGATACTGACCGCTGATATTGATGTTGTTTTCAGAGAAGATACGGTTGATCTCTGACATGACTCCCGGAACATTGTGGTGAATATGCAACAGACGGTGTTTACCCGCATGAGCCGGTAACGCAACCTCAGGAAAGTTCACAGCGGAAATAGAAGTGCCGTTATCTGAAAAGGTTATCAGCTTATCGGCAACTTCAACACCAATATTACGTTGCGCTTCGACCGTTGAACCGCCAATGTGCGGGGTTAGAATGACATTGTCCAACCCTCGTAGCGGTGACTTAAATTCATCATCGTTGGTTCTGGGCTCTACTGGAAACACATCGACAGCAGCGCCCAATAATCTATCCCGATCCAAAGCCTCCGCCAGCGCATCGATATCAACCACAGTACCACGGCTGGCATTAATGAAAATGGCGTTTTGCTTCATATGTGCAAACTGTTCGGCACCGATCATCCATTTTGTGGCAGCTGTTTCTGGAACATGCAGACTGATGACATCTGACACCTGTAACAGCTCTGGCAGACTGGCCACCTGCTCAGCATTTCCCAATGGCAATTTAGTCACAACATCATAGAACTTCACCTTCATGCCCAGACCTTCTGCAAGGATACCGAACTGGGTACCAATATTGCCGTAGCCGATAATCCCCAGTACCTTACCTCTGGCTTCAAATGAGTTTTTGGCATTCTTAAGCCAGCCACCGTTATGACAGGAGGTGTTACGTTCAGGGATACGGCGCAGCAGCAGAATAGCCTCTGCCAGAACCAGTTCCGCCACTGAGCGGGTATTGGAATAAGGGGCATTAAATACCACCACACCGGCTTCTGTGGCTGCAGCCAGATCCACCTGATTGGTACCAATACAAAAACAACCGACGGCCACCAGTTTCTCAGCGGCTTCGAAAACTCTGCGGGTCAATTGGGTGCGCGAGCGAATACCCACAAAATGAACATCTCTGATCTTCTCGACAAGAGCATCTTCTGACAAAGATCCGCTAAGGTATTCGATATTTGAATAACCGGCGGCTTCAAAAGTGTCCAATGCAGACTGATGCACGCCCTCTAGCAACAGAATACGAATTTTGCTTTTTTCAAGAGATTTATTGCTCATAACGACCAGTTTCCAAGCAGGAGGTGAATGAAGGGCGCGAATATTAGCATAACTGCCAGACAGGAAGGATATGAATTATTACCATGAAATCATGAAGAATTTGCATAGCCGGGCGTTTGATTCGACCGGCGAAGAAGTTCAGATACTGAGAATATGGGAGTCTGACAGTAAAGAGCTTTTATCCGGATAGCTCTTCTGTGCACCGCTGGAGAGTTCGACCACAATAAAGTCAGACTGACGATCAGGCGCCATGAGCAAAGACAGATCATCCGGCACGATACCTGTCTCTGGCCGAACGTCACATATGACAATATCCGGATGGACCTGAGTGATGATTTCGTTACATTCCTCCTGATCAGACGAAGTAATGATAATGGACTTGGAGGTGAGCACCTTGCCGATGGACTTAATGGTTTCAGGTTCACGCGAGACAATCAGCGTGGTTTTCATTTTGTTACTCTGTTCAATAACAGCCTGAGCCCGTCCACGATTCTTAGCTTTGTACAGTTGTTCATCCGCTATTTTTATACAATCCTGTAACTCCACAAGATTGCGGTCAGGCACAATGACACAAACACCAATACTCAGCGTGACATGATCACTGACCGCAGAATACTCATGGGGAATAGCCGCCTGATCGATTGCTGCCATTATCTCATCGGCAATCATCTGTGCGCCGTTGGCATCACAGTCCTGCAACATAATGATAAACTCTTCGCCACCAAAGCGTGCAACCAGATCGGTATTCCGTCGGACGATTGACTTCAGCACTCTGGAAACCTGTTGAAGACAACTGTCTCCCTGCAAGTGACCATAATTGTCGTTGTAAACTTTAAACTGATCGATATCCATCATCATGATCGCCACAGACAATGCCATACGCCGGGCTGTCTCAAACTGATCAACTGCACGCAGATTAAAGTAACGCCGATTGGACAGACCTGTCAGTGGATCTGTTTCGCTTTGTTCTGATAATTTACGATTTAATTCATGGAGATTGGCCTGCATGTCAGCAATGCGTTGCATGGCAATAATTTTAGCCTGCAACAAGGTCTGGCTGACTGGCTTAACCAGATAATCATCGCCACCGGCATCAATCGCCTTAAGCACGCTGTCATCACTGGAGTTACCCGTCACGAATATGATGGGAACCCAATGATCACACAACGCTTCGCGAAATAGCATAGTAGTTTCATAACCATCCAAGCCTGGCAATTCAATATCCATGATAATCATATCAATGGACAGAGAACCTACCATCTGCAAAGCCTCTTCTCCTGACTTCGCAAAAACAGCGCTATGTCCTAATGAAGCGATCATAGTCTTCATACCGGCTCTTAACGTAGAGCTGTCTTCAACAACTAATATCTGCATAGGTCAGGTAAAAAAAATCCATATAATTCCTTTAACTGTCCGCCTCGAAACCCAAAAAAAATTACCAGGCAGGTTATTGTTAACCTTAGCATTGAAATTCAAAAAAATCCGACAACTACCCTGCAATTATTTAATTATTAACCCGACAACCAAATGCTCCGTTACAGCTTGACGGTTAGCAGGAGAGCCCAATGCTCACCATTGGGCCAGGGGATCAGCGCTTATGCAAAACTTGTTGTCACAAGAAATTATGACCCGGTATGCTGGCGACACAGTTTCAGCCACTCATGCATTCCGGCACTCATATACTTTTGTTTATGCCAGACAAAATAAAAACGTCGGTAAAAGTCATATCCCTCAAGCCAGAGAGGCACCAGACTTTTACGTTTGAACGCTTCCACCAGAGTGATTTTCGACAGACAGCTAATACCCAAACCTGCCTCCACAGCCCTCTTGATCGCTTCAGTGTGCTGCAGCTCAAGACAGATATTCAAACCAGGAAAAACATCCTGAAGACAACGCTCAAACGTCTGTCGAGTGCCTGACCCGGGCTCCCGCATAATCCAGTCAGCTGTCAGCACATCCTGCATGTTGAGCTGAGGTCTACTGGCCAGCGGGTGATCCGGCGCACAAAATATCTGCAGGTGATCTCCCGTCCATGGACTAACTTCCAGCTCTGGATGGCTGACCTCCCCTTCTATCAACCCCAGATCAATCTCATACTGCAACACTTTATCAACAACCAGACGGGTATTGGCAACGTCCAGGGAAACTCTGGTACCGGAATGCATTTCCATATACTTAGCCATCAACGATACGGCAATGTAGTTGCCAAGGGTCAGGGTTGCGCCGATTCTGAGGTTTCCCGGTCGGTTGTGTCCCTCCAGAAATTGATCCATTTCTGCGGCATTTGCGAGCAGCGCTTCTGCCTGCGGTCGTAAAAGTTCTCCAAATTCATTTAGCTTCAATCGCTTGCCAATGCGATCAAACAGTAAAACGGAATACTGTCGCTCCAAATCCTTCAAAGCGCCGGATGCCGCAGATTGAGACATAGAAAGGCTCTCTGCGGCCCTAGTGATGTTTTGATAACGGGCTGCAGCCGTAAATACCTGGAGTTGTCGTAACGAAAATTTCATGTCAATAATCTGTTTTTCCGATATATATTATCAATATTACTTATTTTTCCCATATAAAGTTTTCATATATAGTGCGGTGAATTTCTAACATATATGGGTATTAGACAATGGCAAAAATGGTTCAGGAAACGGTTACCCATGTGCATCACTGGAACGAAACGCTGTTCAGCTTTCGCACTACCCGTGGTGATTCACTCCGTTTTGAAAATGGTCATTTTGTGATGATTGGGCTGGAAGTTGAAAGTCGTCCACTTATGCGTGCGTACAGCATCGCTAGTCCAAATTATCTGGAAGAACTGGAATTTTTCAGCATTAAAGTCCCTGATGGTCCACTGACTTCACGACTCCAGAAAATCAAAGTCGGAGATTCGGTTCTGGTTGGCACCAAACCAACCGGCACCCTGATCAATGGGAATCTGTTACCAGGCAAACACCTGTATTTGATAGCAACCGGAACAGGCCTTGCACCTTTCATGAGCATTATCCAGGATCTGGAGGTGCTGGAAAGTTACGACAAGGTTATTTTGACTCATGGCGTCCGGTACACCTCTGAGTTGGCATATACGGACTTTTTGACCAAAGAGTTGCCTGAGCATGAGTATCTTGGTGAACTGGTACGAGAAAAACTGATCTACTACCCTACGGTCACTCGTGAGCCATTCAAAAACCAGGGGCGATTGACAGACCTGATGACCAGCGGAAAACTATTTGCTGATATCGGTTTGCCCGAACCCACCGTTGCAGATGACCGCTTCATGATTTGTGGAAGCCCATCCATGCTGAAAGACACAGTGAAAATTCTGGAAGACAGAGGCTTCTCAGAAGCCAAGCAGGGAAATCAGGCAGAATATGTCATTGAACGCGCATTTGTAGAACAGTAATTACCATCCCTGGTCAATGCAGAGACGAATCAGCTCTGCATTGACCAAACATCTTATACCTGCCCACCTCGAATTCTCTGCCCTCGGGCGCGCAAATATTCCATAGTGAACAGTAAAAGTGCAGAAACCACCACCAACAACGTGGCAACAGCCAGGATGGTTGGGTTTATCTGCTCACGCAAACCGGAAAACATTTGTCTGGGTATCGTAGTCTGCTGAGGTCCGGCCATAAATAACACAACAACCACTTCATCAAACGATGTCACAAATGCAAACAGTGCCCCTGAAATGACTCCAGGACGAATCAACGGCATAATCACTTTAACGAAAGTATAGAGCGGTTTTGCTCCCATCCCCATCGACGCATTCACCAGCGAATAATCGAATCCAGCGAGTGCGGCATTAACAGTGACCACTACAAATGGCGTACCCAATGCCGCATGGGCGATGATGATTCCCAAATGGCTACCTGCAAGTCCAAACTTACTGTAGAAGAAAAACATCCCGGCAGCCGTAATAATTACCGGTACAATCATCGGTGATAGTAAAACGGCCATAATGAGACGCTGATACGGCATTTTGGGGTTGGTCAATCCAACCGACGCACAGGTTCCTAACACGGTAGCAATCAACGCCGCTGAAATTCCGATGTAGAAACTGTTTTTAATTGCCATCAGCCATTTTTCATCATGAAGAATTTCGGCATACCAGCGCATGGAATAAGCGTCCGGGTGCAGTGACAGCATCTCTTTAGTAAAAGTGAAATATGGTTCAGCATTAAATGATAATGGAATCACGACCAGAATCGGCAGCATGAGAAACATCAATACCAGCCAAGCTGTCAACTTAAGTCCATTGACACCGAGTTTGTGCCAGATCGTATAGTATTTAGGATAATTTGCCATACGCTATACCTCAGCCCAGCTTCAGGTTGCTGACACCAACCAACCGGTCATAAAGCCAATACATCGCCAGAATCAATACCAATAGCAGAGAACCCAATGCCGCCGCCAGTTCCCAGTTATTGGAAGACTGCATATGGAACGCAATCAGATTACTGATCATTTGCCCATCAACACCACCAACCAGTGCTGGGGTAATGTAGTAACCGATGGAAATTATAAAAACCAGCAATGCCCCGGCACTGAATCCTGGAGTAGTCATCGGTAGATAGATACGCATAAAAGCTGGTATCGGTTTTGCCCCAAGCGACAGAGCCGCGCGGAAATAGCTTGGATCAATTCCCTTCATGACACTGTACAATGGCAAAATCATAAATGGCAGCAGAATATGTGTCATGGCAATAATAGTGGAAAACTTCGTATACAGAAGCTCCAGTGGCTCAGAAATAATATGCAATGACTGCAATACAGAATTGATAACTCCGTTCGTCTGCAATAAGGCCATCCATGCGGTAGTACGTACCAGCAGAGAGGTCCAAAATGGTAACAATACAAATACCATCAGAACATTTGCAGTCCTTTCCGGAGCATTGGCAAGATAATATGCTAACGGAAAACCTATTAACCCCGTCAGCAAAGTAATATAGAGTGCAATTCTAAGACTCTTGAGATAAAGATCGGTATAAATCTGGGTTTTTCGCGATACCACCTTCCCATTACTATTGCGTTCCATATCAACAGCCGTCAGGTAATAAGCACCGGTAAATACATTTCCTGCCTTTTTAATGGCACGCCATAAATTGGGGTTAGACCATCGTTTACTGGCACCCAATAAAGCCTGATCTCCTTCGGTTTGCAACTTAACATCATCAAGCCGGCTCATTTTTCGGGCCGTGGATTTTATCAGACTGGATGCTCCAGGCGACGAACGATTAATCTCTTCTGCCAATTTGCCAAACTTCTTAGTCTTTACCAACGTTTTCAGTTCACCAGCAAAAACCTGTAATGCATCCGGTTCGGGAATCGTATTGCTCGCTTCGTCCCAGCCTTTCAGTTTCTGCAGCGTGGCCGGAATAAGTTCCGCGACAACCGGATGATACACACTGCGAAACAACATGGTTCCAATCGGCAACACAAAAGAAACAACAATAAATAACAGCAATGGTGCGACAAACAACAAAGCAGTTCGTCGGGCCTTTCGCTGAGTCCGGTCAAAGGTTCGTTTTTCTGATTGTGTTAGTTCAACCCCAGACATCCAAATTTCCTAAATAATGTATGTTTTCTGAATCAATCGACAGTCCAGAGTTTCTGCAACCCGGACTGTCGACGCTAATCGGCAACGTAGATTATTTCAGCAACCACTCATTGAACTTTTCACCCAATGACTCGCCATAATCGGCCCAGAAAACGCTGGACGCATGCATGCCTTCGTCAAGATGAGCAGATGGCAGTTTGGATACCAGGTCTTTTTCAACATAAGCGTATGAAGACTTACGGGTTGGACCGTATGCAATGGAAGGCATTGCTGCCAATGGCTTGGAGCCAGTCGCAAAACGGATGAAGTCCTCAGCCAGCTTTTTATGCTTGGAACCTTTAACAATGGCCCAGACGTCAAGATCGTATACGTGACCGTCCCAAACCATGACAAACGGCTTTTTATCTTTCTGAATGGCATCAAAGAAACGTCCGTTGGCAGATTGAACCATTACAGCACCACCATCATTGAGTAATTGTGGAGCCTGAGACCAACTGTCAAACCACACGATATCATTTTTGATACTATCCAGTTTGGCAAACGCACGGGCCTGTCCTTCTTCGGTTTCCAACATCTCATACACCTTGTCAGCCGGAACACCATCTGCCAGCAGAGCCCACTCCATATTCACCTGAGGACGCTTACGCAAAGCGCGTTTTCCAGGAAATTTCTTGGTATCAAAAAAGTCTGCCATGGAGGAGGGATGTCCACCACCGATGGTTTCTGTGTTGTAAGCATATAGAATAGTCCAGACAATCTGAGCAACCCCACATGGGTTTTCCAGCGCAGCAGGACTGAAATCTTCTTTAGCTGGCGTACCATCATCTCCTGGAGGCAGGGTATCCATTGGGAACTCCTCCAGTAGTCCTTCGGAGCAAGCCCGTTCCACATCAATAACCTCCATGTCGATGACATCCCATAAAATGTTTCCGCTCTCTACCTGAGACTTCAGTTCTGCAACACCGCCGGAATAACTTTCAAACAACAATTTGTTGCCAGTTTTTTCCATAAACGGTTCCAGCATGGATTTCTGCTGTACGCCACCGTATGCACCGCCAAATGAAACAACCGTCATCTGCTCAGCCAAAGCCGGCAGAGCTGTAGCCGCCAGCGACAAAGCAGCAATTTGAGCAAATCTCTTCATATGTTACGTTCCTTTAGTCTAGTTATCGTTTTTTGCAACTTGAGAAGATTTTTCGCATCTTCAACAATCTGCCAGCGGAACATGGATGTTCCGACAGGATTAATGGTTATTGCAGCATCAACCCTGAACGAAAAACAAAATCGCATGTTTTGTTTTTCATGTTTTGAAACACGTTTTCAACAAACGACAAAGCACCTTGACTACGGCTTGTCCAAAGCCAAACCATTCTTGGTATGCCAAGTCAGTTCAGCTTTCTGGCCCGCGACAAAATGGGGAGCTTCGTGATCGTTCAATACTTTCACCATCAGTTCGGCACCATTCGCCAACTTAAAGAAATAACGAACGGAATCGCCAACATATAACCGGGTAATAAATTCCGCCGACACGACATTTTCATATCTTCGGTCTGCGGACACAATGAACAGCTTTTCAGGTCGTATAGCCAGCGCACAGGGCTGCCCCACAGCAGGACAATTAAGGGTCGCATCTGAGTTAATGACCGAACCATCAAAAAGTTTTATGGTTGCCACACCATCGTTAATTTGCTGCACCGTACCAGCGATATGGTTGTTTTCACCAATAAAATCCGCCACAAAACTGTTTGCCGGACGCTCATATAACTCTGCTGGAGGGGCACATTGCTGAACCACACCATCATTGAAGACGGCAATACGGTCAGACATGGTTAATGCTTCAGTTTGATCATGAGTCACGTAAATAGCGGTAAAACCAAACTGTTCGTGTAATCGTTTGATTTCAAACTGCATTTGCTCACGTAGGTTTTTATCGAGTGCACCCAGAGGCTCATCCATTAACACAATGCTGGGCTCAAAAATTAAGGACCTGGCCAGCGCAACACGCTGCTTCTGTCCACCAGACAACTGCCCCGGATAGCGATCACCGTAACGACTCAACTCCACCAGATCCAGTGATGCCTGCACGGCCGTATTTATGTCTGAGGAACTCATCTTGCGGACTTTAAGAGGATAAGCAAGATTTTCTGCAATCGTCATGTGAGGGAATAATGCATAGTGCTGAAACACCATGCCAATATTTCGGTGATAAGGCGCTATGTCCTGAACAGATCTACCATTAATTTCAATACTTCCGCTTGTAACATCCTCGAAACCGGCAAGCATCATAAGACACGTTGTTTTGCCAGAACCTGATGGTCCTAGCAGAGTCACAAATTCACCTTTTTGAATGTCCAGGCTGAAATCCTTAACAACCAGATTTTTGTTATCGTAGCTCTTCTTAACGTTCACAAACCGGACATACTTGTCATCTTCGCTAAGCACTGCCGTCACAGTAATACCTCTATTATTATAATTACCCTTATATAAAAGACATCTAAGGCCCAATAGTGGACAGAGTCTTTATTGGTTATGCATCTGGTTACGCTGTTATACAACTTCCATGCCTAGATAGCCGAAACAATGGTTATAGTGTTTTCAACCAAATACCCCCCCAAAAAAACCATATTTGTTTTGCGGTTTCACAAAAAAAAGTTTTTTTGTACATCTGGCAAAATTTCAGCACCTGTGAAATGTAAAAGCATCCAGGTTTCTGACCTTATGCACCCCAAATTGGTGCATATTCCCTGTTCCAATCAGTAACAATTATTCAAGCACTCAGATCAATAAGTTCTTAATTACACGAAGATATACAGAGATACATGAAACGGCAGCGTGCCAATGGAAGACCTTAATCATCCAATACAACAACCAAAGAAGAGTATTCATAGATTGGAAAAAGTATTTGCCCTGAAGCATTTATCAGGTTTTCAGGGCAAACAATGAACTATTCAATCGCGCTGATAGGTACCAACCAAACGATTCATACCAAGAGCATAAGGCTCTACTGCGTCCAACAATTGCCACAGAGTCAGTCCGGCTGGCAATTTTGGTGCATCTTTCAAAGCAATTACCCAAAAATAGTAATGATGAAGCCCATGACCATTGGGAGGCATGGGTCCGGTATATCCTGTGCTACCCGCGTCATGAACACCTTGGGTAAACAGCTCTGTCGCCTCCTCGAGGTGGGTGACATCTGCGGGAATGTTGTACAGCACCCAATGAACAAATCCGTAACTGCCGCCTCGAGATATCAGGGGTGCATCCGGATCATGGCAAATGACAGCATACCCATTTGTGCCATCCGGGGAGTTTTTCCAGGATAATGATGGCGAAACATTTTCAGCCTCGCCTGTATGTTTTGCAGGTATTTTTCCGACATTATCAAAAGCATCGCTTTGAAGTTGCATCGCTGATAGCGCAAAACCCATAAATAGACCTCCTATAATAAAGCTCAGTAATATTCCGGCTCCTGGGCTGGGGCGTATGCTCCAGCCCTTTCACCAGACGTTATTGGAAAGGAATTCACTCAACCTGTCACCATCGTCAAAAATTCGGTAAAACGTTGCCACGATTTTTCATCAGCATCTTTCCGGTATGAAGGTGCCCCAAAAACTGTAAATGCATGAGGCGCACCACTGAAAGTAGTCATCTCATGCTGAATACCAGCCTGCTCAAGCTCTGTGGCCAACTGCGCAAACTGACCCATGGAAACAACGGTATCTGCGGTACCATGAAGAATCTGCAAACTACCTTGGGCTTTACTGTAATCTTGACCTTCTGGCGTTTGTAAACCACCATGAAATGTTACATAACCTTTAGCCGGTACTCCTGAGCGGGCCATCTCCAGCGCCGCAGCTCCACCAAAGCAGTACCCCATTACAACCAAATTATCGATATTGCCTCCCTGGTCACCTGCGGTTTGTAATGCACCAACCAGCAAGGTTCGCATACGATGACGATCCTGATATAGCTCTCCAGTGTGTTGACGCTTGTCCGCGACGAGAGTTGGGCGGATGCCGGCACCAAACAGATCTGCAGCAAATACCGAATACCCCATTTCTGCCAACATATCGGCTCGCTGCATCTCGTAATCCGTCAATCCATCCCAATCGTGGAGCAGAAGTACCAATGGTGCGTTTTTTCCTGAATGAACATAGTACCCCTGAAAGGATTCATCCGCGACGGTATAAGTTATGTCCTTTCCTGATGCCGCAAACAGCAGCGGCGAACACAACATAATAATCAAAAAGGCCAATATATGTTTCATAATCCATCTCCAGTTACGTTGATCAAAAACTCTGAAAACACTATTTGAAACAGCGCCAGTGTTTAATTTCTCAAATCTTCATTACTGCAGAAAGACTTCGGCTAAGTGACGGATACGTCCCCATCAGTGATACGTGTCTTAGTCTACACAACACTGTTGTGCTTTCAGAGACTCATGGAAGTTATGCTTATTTTCAGTGCCTGCCAAATGTACTAACCCACACAAGGAATTCATAGGATCCGGCCTCATCAATATCTGTCACTGCGACTTTTTTGGGACCTCTACCACCTCCAACACAAGCAGGTGACGATAGTCTAAAACGATTTCTGAGGTTCATGACAAGCTTTTTGCGCAGGATTTGCAGTCATGATAGAAATCACACATCCGGGAGCAGCCATCTTCGATGAAGATGGCCGAAGATTGACACATAACACGAGAGAAACGTTATCAATACGCACAAAACTGAAATCAGGTAAGAGCGGAAACGGCTTATTTAAGCCGTTCGATCAGAATATCAACTTTTTGCTGCAACACCTGAATCTGTTCTGCCATATCCGCACGTTCCTGATGAGCATTGGCTTGTTCACGCGCATTCTGCTCCGCACTCATGACTTCCAAAATCGCACCAACCATCATATTCAAAAATACAAATGCGGTCAGAAATATAAATGTCAGATAATAAATCCAGCTGAGTGGATAGGTATCCATGGTTTCATACATGACATCAGTCCAGTCCTCAAAAGTTGCCACCCTAAAAAGAGTCAACATGGAGATAGTGACATCCCCCCACAAAACTTCATTAATTGAGTGGAAAAACAACGACCCGATCGCAGCGTAGATATAGAAAATAATAAACATCAGTACGGCAATATATCCCATCCTTGGAATCGCTTTGAACAGAGAGTTAATCAGAAAGCGCAGGTCTGGAATCACAGAAACCAATCGTAATACCCGGAAGATTCTTAATAACCGGCCAATCAGCACTGCATCAGCATTCTCCAGTGGGATCAGACTACCGACAACAACCAATGTATCAAAGATATTCCAACCATCGAGAAAAAACCGCTTTTTATTATCATGCACAATAAAACGCAAAAGAATTTCCACCAGAAAGAAAAACGTAATCGCAGTATCGAGTCCTTCGAGCACATGCTCGAAAACAGTCGGCAAATTATAGGTTTTGGCCCCGGTGGTCAGCGCGGACAAAACGATAATCGCAATCACCCCACCCTGAAATAGCTTGCTCGCCTCTACCTGCTTGAGGCTGTTAAATATCAAGTTCTGCTGTTGTGTCACTAATTGGTTCTCATATTACGGTTAGCACCAAAGCCATTGATTATGGTTTTCTGAATACTCCTCCCAACAAACCTTATAAAAACCAAGGATATGCAGAAGGATCAACGGGATCTCAAAGAGCGCAAGGAGCAGCACACAGACGACCCTTCCATAGACATAAAAAAGGCTCCCGAGGGAGCCTTTTTTATCATTGATTAACGAAAAATCAATAACGATCAATACAATTCAGTTCAGCGAATGCCTGTTCCAGTCGCTTAACCATGCCATCCTGAGCCTTACGCAACCAGACACGCGGGTCATAAAACTTCTTATTGGGCTTGTCGTCACCCTCAGGATTACCGATTTGCCCCTGCAGATAGGCTTCATTGGCCTGGTAGTACTCACGTACACCATTCCAGGTAGCCCACTGGGTATCGGTATCAATGTTCATTTTGATGACACCATAGGAAATGGATTCCTCGATTTCAGCAGCAGAGGAACCGGAGCCACCATGGAATACAAAGTTGAGGCTCTTTTCTGCAAGACCGAATTTTTCGGAACAGAATTTTTGTGAGTTATCCAGAATTTTTGGCGTCAGTTTCACATTACCAGGCTTGTATACACCATGAACATTTCCGAATGATGCCGCAATGGTAAAACGAGGGCTGACAGCACTCAGTTTTTCATAGGCATAGGCAACTTCTTCAGGTTTGGTGTACAGGTCAGCGGTGTCCACACTGCTGTTATCAACACCATCTTCTTCACCACCGGTTACACCCAGTTCGATTTCCAAAGTCATGCCTATTTTGGACATGCGCTCAAGATAACGGGCTGAAATTTCCATGTTTTCTTCCAGAGACTCTTCTGACAGATCGAGCATATGAGAAGAAAACAAAGGCTTACCGGTTTCCGCAAAGTGCTTTTCACCAGCGTCAAGCAATCCATCGATCCATGGCAACAGTTTTTTGGCAGCATGGTCAGTATGCAGAATTACGGGAACACCATAAGCCTCTGCAACAGTATGTACATGCTTAGCACCAGCAATAGCACCAAGTATCTGTGCGCCCTGACCTTCCAACTTAACGCCCTTACCGGCAAAAAAACCAGCACCGCCGTTAGAGAACTGCACGATCACAGGAGAATTGACTTTTGCGGCCGCTTCCATCACTGCATTAACAGAATCAGTACCCACACAATTGACAGCCGGGAGTGCAAAATGGCCGGCTTTGGCCAGTTCAAAGATTTTCTGTACATCATCACCAGTGGCGACACCGGGTTTTACAAAATCGGATATTTTCTGTGACATATCGAATTCCTGATTGTTACAAGAGTTTATAAATCGTCGTAATCAGCTGGGCTTGTTTGTCTCAGCCTTTAGCCCGTTCTTCCAGAATCGCAACCGCCGGCAGTTTCTTTCCTTCCACAAACTCAAGGAATGCACCACCACCTGTTGAGATATAAGAGAACCGGTCTTCCATATCAAACTTCTGAACGGCTGCAATTACGTCTCCACCACCCAACACAGAAAATGCATCACTGGCTGCAATTGCTTCGGCGATATCTTTGGTTCCCTGAGCAAAATTGTCAAACTCAAATACGCCACAGGGGCCATTCCACAGAATGGTTTTGGCGCCCTTGATGACTTCTGCAAATTTAGCAGCCGTTTCGGGCCCAAGGTCCATGATTTCTTCGTCATCAAGTACCTGATCAACCGGTTTGACAACCGCTTCAGCCGCCGCGCTGAATTCTTTACCAACACGCACATCAACGGGCTCTGGAATATCCAGTTCCGCCATCAGTTTCTGAGCCTGAGGAATCAGATCAGCTTCGTGCAGAGATTTACCAACGTTATAGCCACGCGCGGCCACAAACGTGTTGGAGATGCCGCCACCCACAATCAACTGATCGCAGACTTTGGAAAGGCTTTCCAGCACGGTCAGTTTGGTTGAAACTTTGGAACCACCAACAATGGCAACCATCGGACGGGCAGGATTATCCATCGCCTTACCCAGAGCATCAAGCTCACCAGCCAGCAGCGGACCTGCACAAGCAACCGGTGCAAACTTGGCAACCCCATGAGTAGAAGCCTGAGCCCGGTGGGCAGTGCCGAAAGCATCCATTACATATACATCGCACAACGCCGCCATCTTTTTCGACAGCTCGTCATCGTTTTTCTTTTCACCCTTATTAAAACGGACGTTTTCCAGCATCACCAGGTCTGCATCCACATCGAATCCATCCACCCAGTCTTTAACCACCGGAATGTCACGCCCCATTAATTTGCCCAGATAAGCAGCCACAGGCTTAAGAGAGCTGGCTTCGTCATAGACGCCTTCTTCAGGACGTCCCAAATGACTCATCACCATCACTTTGGCACCTTTGGCCAGAGCTTCTTCAATGGTGGGTAAGGACGCTTTAATACGCTTGTCACTGGTGACATCGCCGGCTTCGTTCAAGGGAACGTTAAGGTCCTGACGAATGAGAACGCGCTTACCTGCCAGATCCAAATCAGACATTTTTATCACAGACATGTTGATTTCCTTTGATATGTAATGGAAAGGGATGTGCGGCTATTCTAACTCACATACTCAAGGCAGACACAAGGGATGTAGTAAAATTACATTTTTGAGTGACCTTTATCAGTAAACTGACGATGTTTTAACCAACACACACAGCTGAAACGATATTGCATTTTATAAATACTACAAAAAACACGAATTTTTTAGCTCATGCACAACCAAACTGCAGTGAATCATTTGTCGATACCGGACATCATGAATAAAATACGCCAAACCTGTTGTGAGTTTCATATTTATGTCCCCCATTTTCATCGGCATCACTGGTGCATCAGCATCAGGTAAGAGCCTTTTATCTGCCACTATTTATCAGGAACTCAAGGAAGAAGTTGGTGCCCACCACATTGGCATCATTAAAGAAGACTCTTACTACAAAGACCAGTCTCACATGCCGATGGACGAGCGCCTGAAAACCAACTATGACCACCCCAATGCCTTTGACCATCACTTACTGATAGAGCATCTGGACCAGTTGAGCAAAGGATCCCACGTTGACATCCCAGTCTACGATTACACCGAACATACACGCGCCAGCGATACCATAGATATGGAGCCACGGCGGGTGGTAATCGTCGAAGGGATATTATTACTGACCGATCCTGATATCCGTGAGCGTCTGCATACCAGCATCTATATTGATACCCCGCTGGATATCTGTCTGGTTCGGCGTTTAAAACGGGATATTGAAAGTCGCGGCCGGTCTCTCGAATCGGTGATCAGCCAATACCGTAAAACCGTCAGACCGATGTTTATGCAGTTCGTTGAACCATCCAAACAATTTGCGGACCTGATCGTGCCAAGAGGTGGAAAGAACCGTGTAGCCATTGAAATGATCAAAGCCCGCATCAAGCAATTACTGGAATAACACCATGATATTTGACCGACCTTTGAGCAGTCATCTGCTGGTACTGATTCAGGGCGCAGGAATGCTGTTGGCAACTTTTCCCGATGGGCCTCTGAGCCATCATCCGGCACCACTGATGCTTTCTCTGGCTGGCCTGGTTCTGGCACTTTGGACGGTCTATCATAACCGGATTGGCAACTTTTCTGTTTACCCGGAAATCAAACAGGGAGCAAGGCTCATTACCAGTGGCCCGTATCGATGGATACGGCATCCGATGTATCTGAGCCTGTTCTTACTGATGGCCGGGATAACGATTTTTAACTATGGCTGGTACAACTGGATAGGGTTGCTACTGGTGGCAACGGTCATTGTTCTGAAGATTGAAAAAGAAGAAAAGTATCTGCTGCACACCTTCCCTGGTTATACAGAATACCGGCAGAAGACCTGTAAGATTTTCTGGCCGGTTTATTGATTAACGCAATAACAATAATGGCTGCTGGGTTTTTAACAGCATTTTTACCGTAAAGCTGCCAATGATCAGATCACGAATACGGTTATGACTGAAAGCACCCATCAAGGTCAAATCGATATTTTCCTGTTGCTGATAATTGCACAGCACTTCCTGCGGGTCCCCTTCCAATTCTGCCACTGTCACATCAAACCCGGCACCGCGAAGCTCTTCGGCTGCATGAGAAATCGGATATTCCTGACTGACCTGTTTGTGGTTAACATTTACCAGATGGCAGGCAGTACCTTTAAACAAAGGCCGCTGGGCTATCATGTCCAAGGCTTTTTTGGCGCCTACACTGCCATCAAATGCCAGCATGATTTTTTTCGGTTCGGTAAATCGGCGGTTTACCACCAGTATTGGCTTGTGCAGCGCCCGGGCCACCGTTTCCAGATGTCCACCCAACTGATCATCATAAGCCTCTTTGCTTTCGCCACGAATACCCATGACCAGCAACCGGATTTCGTGCTCGCAATCGACCAGAGTTTCTGGCAGCGAACCGTGCCGCTGCCGTAGAATCGGTTCACCATATCCGCGTGCGTTTATTCGCTCACGAACCTGAGAGAGCATTTTTTTACCTTCTTCCAGAACAATTTTACTACGCTGTTCTTCCAACGAGACCAGCTCATTCAGCAAATGTTCCTGTGCTCCAAAACCAATACTGCCACTTAGATCCATTGGTGAAATATCGCGATATTCGATGTTATGTAACAGCTTTAAAGGAACACCAATGCGCTGGCTGGCCCAAGCTGCATAATCGCTAACATCATTGGTATACATGGAACCGTCGACACAAGCGACGACCATTTCCTGATTCTGATTATCCATTAATGACCTCCCAACACTTTATCAAGCTCTTCCGGCTTATCATGAACCCCAAAACGATCAACAATGGTTTCACTGGCTTCATTCATTCCAATCACGTTGACTCTGGCACCTTCACGACGGAACTTGATAACCACTTTGTCGAGCGCCCCAACGGCGGTTATATCCCAGAAATGTGCCCGGCTGAGATCAATGGTGACCTCCGCCAACGCTTCTTTATAATCAAACGACCGGTTGAATTTATCAGATGAGGCAAAAAATACCTGTCCCACCACCCGATAAACTCTGGACTCTCCATCTGCCGACAAATCCGAGTCAATATACATGAAGTGCCCGATTTTGTTGGCAAAAAACAAGGCTGCCATCAGCACCCCGGCAAGTACGCCATAGGCGAGATTATGCGTCCAGACCACCACAATAACGGTCAGGATCATGACAATATTAGTGGACAGCGGCAACGTTTTTAAGTCTCGAATCGATCCCCAATTGAATGTACCGATAGATACCATGATCATCACCGCTACCAACGCCGCCATGGGAATAATAGAAACCCAATCACTCAGAAACACGACCAGCGTCAGCAACATAGAACCTGCGATAAAGGTCGATAACCGTCCCCGCCCACCGGATTTTACGTTAATAACAGACTGACCGATCATGGCACAACCGGCCATACCACCAAAGAATCCTGCGACAATGTTCGCAATGCCCTGCCCCTTACACTCCCGGTTTTTATCACTCGAGGTATCTGTCAGGTCATCAACGATGGTTGCTGTCATCAACGATTCCAACAGTCCAACTACGGCCATCGCTGCCGAGTAAGGAAAAATTATTTTCAGCGTTGATAAGTCCAGTGGAACATCAGGCCATAAAAAAATCGGCAGCGCATCCGGCAGCTCCCCCATATCACCCACAGTGCGAACATTCAGTCCAAGTAACATTGAGACTGCAGTCAGTGACAAAATACAGACTAACGGTGAAGGGATGGTTTTATTGATCAGCGGAAAGGTATAAATAATCAGCAACCCGGCGGCAGTGAGAGCATAAACATGCCAGGTTACATTTATCAGCTCTGGCAACTGCGCCATAAAGATCAGAATCGCCAGTGCATTCACAAAACCGGTGACTACTGCGCGGGACACAAAGCGCATCAGATTGGCCAACTGCAGATAGCCGGCGACGATCTGCAATACACCAGTCAACAATGTAGCCGCCAGCAGGTATTGTAGGCCATGATCCTTTACCAGGTTTACCATCAACAACGCCATTGCGCCGGTGGCGGCTGAAATCATGCCCGGCCGGCCACCAACAAATGCAGTGATCACGGCAATACAGAACGACGCATAGAGACCAACTTTCGGATGCACTCCGGCAATAATAGAAAATGCGATGGCTTCTGGGATTAACGCCAGGGCCACAACGAGACCAGCTAAAACATCAGCGCGAACATTACCAAGCCAGTCCTGTTTTCTGGATAACAAAAGCATAGTTTTCCTGTGGTTTTTGTCTGGAGAGTGAACAAAGGGCGCGGATCATACCTGTCCATGCCCGAAAGCACAAAAGTAAGCAAGTATGATGTCAGACAGATTAATCCTCGCAAACGGCTTACCAGAGAGCCGTAACCGCCCTATTCAATTACTCTGCTATCCATCACTGCTTACAACTACAGCGACATTTACAGCAGCATTTGGGCCTGTCTGGCCAGCTTCAGATGAAACTCTGGATCTGCCTTGGCTTTGGCATGCTGGGCAAGGGTCAGTTTCCGCATGACACCGATCCGGGCTTCCTGACCTTCCACCAGGCGATAATTAGTATCGAAAGAAACAGCCCTTTGCCAGGCCTGTCGTGACCATTCACAGGCCGATTGCAGGTACCTTGAACGAAAACCGGAAAAGTCATCATATTGATCCAGCTGCTCCTGCAGGACCCTTACATGTCCGAGTGCCACGCTCATTCCTTGACCATAAATTGGATTAAAACTGGTGATCGTATCCCCAACTGGCACATACCCGGCTGGCAACTGGTCATTCAAATCAAAACGTCGAAACGTGGATGTCGGTTTTTTAAACACCCGCACCTCACTAACGGGTCGGGCATCACGTATGCGCTGCCATATCCTGTCATCAGGCAATGACCGTGCCGCTTCCATCCACTCGCTCATGGTTCGAGGTGGCGGAGCACCATTACGGCCATGCAATGATACACACCAGGACTCGTGCTCCACCGAAATCAACGAACCACCAATATCGCCAACACCGGGTTCCGGAATAATCAGGATATTTTCCTGCATTCCACGCCACTTAGCGTTTTTTTCAAAATGAACCGTGGAATAAAAAATATTGGTTGGAAACGTATCGACCTGAACCGCTTCCGCTAACTGAGCATTAAGCCGGGATATAAACGGACCGGCGTTACCCGCCGCATCGACAATCAAACTGGCGGTCAATTGTTCCCCGTCTGCCAGAATAACCGTTGGCTCAGAAACCGGATGCACGTCCGGCAGCAACAAACTCGACACGGCAGATCGATCCCTGATGTCGACATTATCAATCGCATCCGTGTATTCCAATACCGCACGTTCCAGTAACGGGCGCGATTGCGACAGAAAGTAAACATCAAGATCCCGCTCCGGCATCCATTCGCCGAATTCAAAAATCTGCTGATCCACCCCTAGTTGAATACGGACAGATCCGCGCGCTTCCAGCGTTTGAGAAATACCCGGATATACAGACTCCAGTACATCCAGCCCGGCACGCAACAGGATATGGATATGTCCACCTTGAGGAACGGCCTTGCGTACTCCTTTAGGAAATCCTTCATCAGGGGGCAGCAGACAATCCTTATCCAGCACAGTCACCTTGTTAAAATATGCAGACAGAACTGCAGCCGAACTCAGACCGGCCATTCCCGCACCTATAACAATGGCATGATCAAATTTTTCCATGATGACCTGTTCCTTTGCTTCAGTGGTTAATCATCTGCGCCTGGCGAAACAGACGTTTGTGCGCTTCAGGGTCAGCAATCGCTTCGTTCTGTTTTTTTAACGACAATGATCGCAGTATCTGAAAATTCTTTTGTCGTGATAACTCATCCCCTTTAAAAGAAGAATCGTAGGCGGCACATACGCGCCAAGCTTTTTGTGACCAGTCTGCCGCCGCTTTCAAGTAATGTTTCTGAATAAGCTCGTCAGAACCACCGGCTGCAAATGCATCATTTAACGCCACCGCGTGACCAAACCCCAAAGTCATACCCTGCCCAAAGGTTGGATTCACACTGGTAATAACATCCCCAAGTGGAAAATAACCACTGGGAAAATCAGTCATCAAATCAAAACGCCGCCAGATAGAAAGCGGTTTTTTGTATACCGAAACCGGGTGAATGTATTCCGCCTGTGTCAGACGTTGATAGATTCGATCAGCAGGAAGGCTACGGGCAAATGATTTCCATGCTTCCGGATCAGTTGGCGGCACAACTCCATTACGACCATGCAGGGACACACACCAGCGATTCCCTTCAACATCGATCAGTGCACCGCCGGCAGAGGCTCCTGGTTCAGCGATAATTAAAATATTTTCCTGTTGCCCTACCAGCGCCTGAGGCTTATCTACAAATGCCGATGCATAAACAATGTTGGACTGAATTTCATCCACCCGATCCATATCTGGAAAAAAATTCGACAGTTGACGAACAAACTTTCCTGCCCGCCCGGAACAATCCACTACCAGATCTGCCAGCAGCTCTTGGGTATCACTTGAGTCCCCGCTTCCCACTGCACCAACCACAGTTTTGCCAGTCGATAAAATCAACTGCTCAATACGCCAATGGTCATCGATTACCACGTTATCCAGCCGGGCCACCCGGTTACGAATGACATGCTCAAGCAGATAACGAGACTGAGCCAGAATCTCAAAACCAAGATCACGTTCGGGTAACCATACGCCATATTCATGGATCTGCTGATCCAGTCCGGCCCGAAGAGTTTTTGATCCTGCCTGGCGAAGATCGTCAGCGATACCGGGTAAAAAGCGCTCCAATATCTGCAGCCCGCCCAATAGCAGACTATGCAAATGTGCTGCCTGCCCAACCCCCTTCCGAACAGCAGGTGACAATGGCAGGCTATCTTTTTCCACCACCTGAACCGTTTTAAAGTAGGGCGATAATGCGGCGGCAGCAAGCAATCCGCCGGTACCGGCACCGATGATCAACGCTTTATTCTTGCCTTGCTTATCTGGCATATGACATATTCCCTTTGTTGATTGCGTTAAATGGCGTATGAGCAAGTCACTGTCATTTAGCCATAATTTGGTCTTATTTGTCAGACGTTAATTTTTCCCCGGATACTGACTTCAGTGTTTGCAGTCGTTATGTAAAACCGAAGCAGTCCAACTACTTAACATGCAAAAATTATGAACCTTCTAAATAACATAAATCAGATATTGCCTGCCATTCGCAATAACGCTGCCGAAGCAGAAAACATTGCCATGGTACCGCAAGAAAATATCAACCTGCTCAGACAGGCCGGATTTTTTCGCGCCCTGCAGCCAAAAGCATTTGGTGGATTAGAAGTAAGTTATCCGGAATATGCAAACTGTATCGCCAGGATTGCAGAGGCCTGCGCTTCTACCGCATGGGCGACCGGACTGCTGGCCAACCATTCTCATGCCATTGCCTTGTTTTCACCCAAACTACAAAACGAAATCTGGGGCGAAAATCCAGAAGCCCTGATCAGTTCATCGGTGGCGCCGTTAGGACAATGGGAAAAAACTGAAGACGGCATTCGCCTGTCCGGCACATTTGGCTGGTCATCCGGCTGTGATCATGCGGACTGGGCAGTACTTGGATACATGGGAACAAATAATATGGGCCAACCCGGCCCTTGTTTTGCAGTGGTTCCCCGCAGTGATTATGAAATTCTGGATGATTGGGATACTGCCGCTTTACGCGGTACTGGCAGCAAATCTCTCGTATTGAAAGACGTGTTCGTACCGGAATATCGTACCGAATCACTGTTTGGCCTGAACTTTGGTCTGAGCCGTGGCTACAAGAGTCATAGTGGCGATATTTTTTACACTCCGTTCTCACCGGTGTTCTCAATTGGTTTTGCAGCAGTGTCTCTGGGAATTGCCAAACGCTTTATTGAACTGTTTACCGAAAAGACCAAAACACGCATCAGAGCGTACTCCGGGGCCAGGGAAATCAATAATGCACCTGCACAGATGTATCTGGCCGAATCCGTTAACCAAACAAAAACGGCGCAGCTTTTGCTAGAGAATGACTGGAGGGAAATGATGGATCGCGCCAGTCATCAACGATTACCTTCTCCGGACGATGTGCTGAATTGGAGATGTCAGCAATCCTATGCCATAAAAATTCTGATTGAAGCCGTTAACAGGCTATCTATGGCATCCGGTGGTAACGCGTGGTTCAGCAATAACGAAATGCAGCGTCTGTTTCGGGATATCCGTATTACCGGTTGTCATGCCCAGACGGATTACACCATTGCATCACAAACCTTTGGCAGGCATCTGCTGGGTCTTGGAATGGACGCAAAATACTACTGAATTATCCTAAGGCGCCTCTGAAAAATAGGAATAGTTTTGATGCAGGCCAGGAAGCACTGCTCATCAAACCGTAGTTTACTGACGTAAATGAGGGTTAGAGCATGGAGCTTCCAAGCCTGTATAAAAATGAGCTTTTTTTAAGGTCTCTAATTTGCCGTCATCAACAAACTTTCGTTCTGCCGTTGCAGAATTGGCAAGCCCTGACAAAAACAGCGGCTCCAAAGTGTTGCCATACGGTTAAGTCAGGATAGTTCGAAAGAACCAGGAGCCAGGCTGTCAGCTATGATACCCAATGAACATCCACGTCTGGATGATGTGATTCTGAACTACGCGGAAACATCACCAGACAAACCAGCAATCCGTTTTCAGAACAGGGTTATCAGCTACGCAGAGCTGAACCAGCGGGTCAACGCGCTGTCACTGTACTTATACGCTGCAGGCGTCAAACCCGGTAAATTTGTCGCTGTTATGCTGGACCCATCGGAAGACATTATCGTATCCATGCTATCCATATTCAGGGTGGGAGCCATTTATGCTCCGCTGGATCCTGAACATCCGGATATTCAGATCAAAGAACGGCTGGACACAATCATTCCCACAGTGCTGATCACTCAAAGTCATTATCAGAGCAGGGCCAACGATTTCAATGTAGCGACCATTTATATTGATGGAATGAGTGCCACAGAGGTTCACGAAACAACCCGACTCGATGGCCTGCCTGATGACCCGGCCTGTATCTTTTTTACTTCTGGCAGCACAGGGAAAGCTAAAGGTGTTCTTGGCAGCTACAAGAGCCTGTCGGCCTCCATCATTGAACCATCATCAGCGCTGGGTATTACCTCTGCGGACACAGTTGATTCTATCGCCCGTTATGCCTGGAGTATCAGCATGCTGGAACTGATGAGTGCGCTGGTACAGGGAGGAACCACACTAATACTGGAGCGCCAAAAAGCCCTGGATCTCAACTGGCTGGCACAGCAGGCCAGTCAATGTACCGCCTTTCACTGCCCGCCTGCGCTATTAAAGAATTTGTCTGAACACATTGAGCAAATGACAGATCAGTCCGCTTTCTCCAATATCCAGCTGGTTTGGTATGGCGGTGACGTATTCAGCAGACAATCCATTGACCGCCTGCACCGGGTATTTCCAAATGCGCGGGTCGCCACAGCCTATGGCACTACCGAAATTTTCGGATTGAGTCACTGCTATTTTTATCATCGAACTCAGGCTGATGAAAAAGTACTGATCGGCAAGCCGGTGGGCGCAATGGAACAACTGTTGTTAAAACCAGATCGGATGCCCGCCGAGACAGGAGAACCCGGCGAGTTGTATCTTGGTGGCTCCCGTATTGCGATGGAATATTATCAGCAACCCGAACTGACCACTGAAAAGTTCCCTGTCATTAATGGCCGACGTTATTTTTATACCGGGGATTTCGCAAGCATGGATGAATCCGGCAACCTGCAATATCTGCAACGCACGGACAGCCAGGTCAAGATCCGTGGCATCAGAATTGATCTGGGGGAAATTGATTACCACCTGAATGCTCATGAGCGGGTCAAGGAAGCAGCCGTCATTGCCAAAGAAGATGATCATGGCGACAAGACCCTGCATGGTTTTGTCGTCTTTCATAACCCGGACACTGACAACCTAAAAACCATCAGAGAACATCTACTGGCAGTACTGCCCGACTACATGGTGCCAACAAGCCTTACTGAACTTGAGCACTTACCATATACCGAAAACTTCAAGATTGATCGTAAAGCGTTGACAGGCCATCAGACGGAACCAGTCAGCAGCCCACAATCATTCAAGGACCCGCTGACATCACAGTTGGCTTTTTACTGGCAACAGACGGCACACATCTCTCCGGCCTCTGACCAAGACCATTTCTTCGAAATTGGCGGCAACAGCATGTCAGCTATCGTTCTGGCTTCCACATTGAGTCGGGATTTCAATATTTCTGTGGAAGTTGCGGATATTTACCGTGCACCCACCCTTGCCGGCCAGAGTCATCTGATCAATGAACTCAACCAGACTGCGGCAAGTACCATAACTAACGAGTTGCACGGTTGTCTGGCGCAGGTGGGCCTGTTTTTCCGCGAATTACTGGAACACCGTGATGCATCAATCACCTGTACCCGTTACATCACCCGGCCAGCAGGGTTTGACGATGATCTGCTTAAAAAAGCGCTGGCCATGCTGATCGAGCGCTACCGTACACTCAGAACATCAGTGACCCCAGCCGCCGGCCATCTTAAACTGACGTTCATGGATCCTCCAGATGAATCAGACATGATCGTGAACCGGATACCCGGAATCTGGAGCCTGCAGGACCAACGGGATATTCCAACGGTTGCCAAGCAAACATTCAAATTCAATCTACGCAAAGGTCCATTGATTGCAGCATCCTGCTGCCAGCTGGATAGTGGTGAAGAATTATTACAGCTGACCGTTCATCATATTGCAGCAGACGACAACTCAACCGGGCGATTGGCAGAAGACCTGATTCGGATTTACGACGCTCTGCTAAATAATCGAGCCATGGTTCTACAACCTCTGCGTAGCGTCTATGACGATTATCTTGCAGAACAGCAAAAGCGCCTGGATAGTGGCCAGTACGATAAACCGGCTCGCGACATTGCTCAAAAGCTACTCCAGCAACTGGATGATAATGAAGCCAATCCTCTGATTAAAACAGATAATCACTTGACCACTCCATTGTTTGATATCGCTTCTCTGAAGTCTGGCATGGCTGGCAGTTACAGCTTTACCGATGTCGTCGCTGCCATGTCATGGGCGTTTTATCATCAGTTTGGTCGCAACCGGTTCGTCTTCTGTGCTCACGTAGCCTTACGTCGGGACACCGAGGACAATCCACAGGTAGGTATGTTTGTGAACCTGCTACCGGTATTTTTATCTGTGAATCCTGAACACAACGAACGACGGCATGCTGAGCAGACCCGCCATGAGTTTGAGCAGGCAATGGGCAACAGCGACGTCCCCTATGAACTAATATTGCGAAGCCAGGAAAAACTGCGCAGATTAGGGCGTTACCCATTCGATGGTTTCGTTAATGAATTACGGTTCGAGGACGAATACCCAAATGGCTACAACAACGTCGTTGTACAACGGGCATTTGCAACCGACGGTCATGAGATCAGTATGTCGTTGATTCGCTCTCCTGACGGTGACGCCATCAAGCTAGAAAGTCCCGCGTTCGATGATGGTCAAAACATACTGCATCAACTGAATCTTCTGATCAGTCATTATCTCACCAAACTGATGGAGTGAATAATGACAACTGGAACCCAGCTGATTCAGCAATTACAGCAGTTTGCCGACTCTCAACCAAACCGAATAGCATTATCAGATACTCAGGGCACGCAAATAACCTATCGGCAGCTCTGGCAAAGAGGGTGCCAGATTGCCGCCATACTGGATCAGTACCAGGACAAAAATGATTTTTCCTTCGTACTTGCCAACAAAGGGATCTTACAGGCGGTCGCTATTATTGGCGGATTAATCAGCCAACACCCATTGGCCATCATCGACCTGCGTCAGGGCTCTGCTCGCGTCGCAGAGATGTTACAACAAGGCCGCAACCTGGTTGGCCTGATCGATAGCAACGGCCGCAAACTGCTGGACCAGTTGACTGTTAGCAACACACCGCTGCCGACAATTCATTGCCATAGCATCGACTATGAAGATCCGTCAGACGATGTCCAGACAATTGCGGGCACATTTAATCATCCGGCTTCCATGGTAACGGATATCGTTCCACCGAAAACCGCGTTAATTATTTATACATCAGGCTCCACCGGAATGCCTAAAGGGGTCTGTATTGGCAGCCCGGATCTCGATGCCCGACTGACAACAGAACAACAGTGGTTTGAAATCAATGCTCAGGAATGCATCCTGGGGGTGCTTCCGGTGAATTTCGACGTAGGCCTGACCCAACTGTTGGGCACCTTATTTGCCGGCGCAGAATATGTTTTTTGTTATTCCTGGTTTCCTGCCGATATCATCAAGCAGATTACATTGGTTAGCCCATCAGGACTGGCAATGTCGCCAATGATCTGGAAAGGGCTATTGCGGTTCAAAGATCAGGAACTGCTTTGGCAAACTCTGAATCAACTGCGATACGTAACCTTGTCTGGTGGTGCAATTGACCTGGCAGATCAGCAGAAAATCATACGTCACCTGCGACAAGCCCGGCTAATCAAAACTTACGGGCAGACAGAAATGTTTCGTATAGCCGCCCACAAAGTAGCACCCGACACGGATGCTCTTAACAGTGTCGGCCAGGCTTATCCGGGTGTCAGCTTTGTGATTCTGGATGAGCGGGGCCAACCGCTTCCAGCCGGAGAAACCGGAGTTGTAGCAGCGTGGGGAATGGGGAAGATGCTTGGTTATGTGGGTAACCAGAAAAATGATGAACCCGCCTCTATGATTCTGACAGGCGATCTCGGCCATATCGATGAACAGGGACGACTGACCATATCCGGGCGTCAAAATGATATGGTAAAAATACTGGATCAACGGGTTTTTCCTCAGGATGTCGCCCATAATCTCAAAGCCATCCTGAATGTCGCTGATGCCGTTGTCGTCGCCACAGAAGAAGCCGAGCCAAGACTGATAGCAGTGCTTGAATACGGGTCGGACCATTACCTGAGTAAACAGGCAATGCTAAAAATATTGCGCCAGCAACTTGCTTCACATCTGATTCCAAAACATTTGTATCAAATTGATAAAATTCCAGCGACGTTAAATGGAAAAGTTAACATGACGGCCATCAAAGCCTTTATTCGGGAACAAGAACAACATGCATGACCTTCAACCTCTTTTGTTCATTCAGAGCCCTTTTAAACAGCTCGCTGTCCACGAAACCGTATCAGGATAGAAACCATATGAACTTTGACAGCTATCCCCTGAAACCTGCCCTGGAAGCAAGTGGGCGTTTTGAGACACCTTTTTATCTATATAACCTGGATATTCTGGAAGACAATATAAACACACTGAAACAGGCCACCGAAGGGTTTAAATTGCGTTACGCGGTCAAAACCAACCCAAATCCAATGATCCTCAGTTGGATGAAAAACAAGGTGGAATCTGTTGATGTTTCTTCTTCTGGTGAAATCACACTGGCACGTAAGCAGGGCTGGCAGGGCCGCGACATCGAATTTACCGGTCCGGCAAAAACCGTAAAAGATCTACAACTGGCACTGCAGGAACAGATCCATTCGATTGTTATTGAAGATTTAAGTGAAGCTGAATTGCTGAATGATATCGCCAGACAACAGGGAATCACGGCCCGCATACTGATCAGAATTGCACCGGCACTGGCAGAAGAAAATTTCGGTGTCAGACTGGCTGGCAGGCCTACACAATTTGGCATTGACGAAGATAAGTTGCCACAAACGTTGTCTGCTTTACAACAATTGACACACCTGCATCTGGCTGGTTTTCATATCTACTCCGGCAGCCAATGTCTCAATGATGAATCCCTGGCTAACCATTTCGCCAACATGTGGATTATCTTCCAACGGGCCATGCAGCTCTGGTCACAACCAATCGAAGAACTCGTGTTTGGTGCTGGGATGGGGATTCCATATCATGATGGTGATAACAGCCTGAAACTCACTCACCTACCCGCAATTGCGCAGCAAATCCGTCAGGATATCGCCAGCCGCAACCTGAGTATCGAGTGCTTTATTGAAGTAGGACGTTTCCTGATCGGTACTGCCGGTTTGTTTGTTACCCGCGTGGTTCGGGTAAAAGAATCAAAAAATACCAAAATAGCCATATGCGATGGTGGCATGAATCATAATCTCGGAGCCTGTGGCCATTTAGGTGGTATTTCGCATCGTCACTATTCCATGATGAATCTGACAGGCTCTGACAAAAATATGGAAAAATATCGAATTGTCGGGCCACTATGTACTGCAATCGATACGCTAGCCCATCGGATTGAAATGCCTGAAATTTCAAGCGGGGATCTTCTAGCCATAGGCTGTGCAGGTAGTTATGGTCCGACAGCCAGTCCATTGTTTTTTATATCCCATACATTGCCAACAGAAATTTTATATTCACAAAAAGAAACCGAGAGTGGTGAATTTATTCGAGCTGATTGGTTGACACCTCCCCAACCTTAAAAGAGTTTGCGCGTATGTTAACCAATCCGGATTACACGATAACAGTCTGTCGATTTTTGTTACTGCAAAAAAAGCATCATTAACAATGTCCGCCACATACGGATTTTGAGGTCCACAGAGGTCATAAATATGCCTTTTAAGAATATTCAGTGCAGCATTACTCTCAACAAAGCATAAATCAGCAAACTGCCTGGAATCAAATTTTAAAAAAGGTATGACGGTTAAATATCAAACACATTAAATTACCCAGATAATAAAATAATTCAGGACAAGAACAGTGCATACTGAGACGAAACCAGCCATACTCTTAAATGGAAAGCTTTTATTACAAAGAGATATTTTTTACTAAAAAACAGAAATATACTAACATTCAGGAAATACTTTTAAATCCAGTATTTTTTTGCACCCGCTGACAGATATTTGTAAAAATATTCGGCACATTGTCTAAAATAAAAGAGTACGTCCGGGGGATCGCAGCAAGTAACTTTATAGATCCAGGCTAGAATATGTAGCATGTGTTTTTACCACACTAAAAACATGGAATTGCATATCGAAATTAGGACGGACTGACAACCTTTTTATTCAACCAGGTTGTACAGGACTTAAATTATGGACACGATGAGAACAACGAAGGAACACACGGTAAAGGACATGACCAAACAAGTACTCAATAAAAAAAGTCTGGTCCTTTCACTGGATAATAAACCAGTGGAAAACACAATACCCATTTTTAAGATCTCCGGCATTGGTGGTCATGTTATTTCATCACAGTTAATTGCCCGTGGTCTGTCAGACAAATGGAAAACTTATGGCTTGCTCCACCCTGTTTTCAGAGGTTATGAATACAACACCATTGAAGACAATGCACGTCTGATGGCCGAACAGATATTAGAAAGTCACCCTGAGGGTCCATATTATCTGATTGGCTATTCCATGGGAGGATTGATAGCCATTGAGATCGCCCGAATTTTGAAGAATTCATCTCATGATGCACGAGTCGTCCTGCTTGATACCAAACCACCTAACCTTCCTCCACTGAAGCCTTTAATCGTTCGGCTGCCAATCTATGCACGTTGGTATGCAGAAAAATTATATGCACAATATTTTAATAAGGGTAAATTGGACACGAAGAAAAAAGCCATTGTCACTTACGAAGACCATAATTCGATTCCAAATCTGCCTAAAACTATTAGAAAGGCATTTCAGCTTGGCAGAGAAGCTGTTAACAATTATGTTGCGTCTTATTGTCCCGTCAATACTGTACTGGTACGCAGCGAAGAGATTGCCTGGTGGGATAATCTGAGAAAATGGACACCGGATTACGGTTGGACTGAATATGTCAACCTTAAGGCTGTCATTCCCTGCCCGGGAGATCATCTCGACATGATAAGAGCAGACCAATACTGGAAAACAACGGGCGAAGCGCTAGAACAGGCATTGGATATGCTACATAATAATCCAGATACGTAATTAGCCATCAATAATTCATGAGAAATGTAAATGAGTGATTATCAAAGTAAAATCAGAGAACACATCGCTTCCGAACTCGGCATAGACTTATCATCTGTTAACGATTCAGATCCATTGTTTACCAGCGGCCTGATTGACAGCTTCGCACTGATAGAACTGCTGGCTTTTCTGGAACAGGAATTGGGCGCAGACATAGATATCGCAGATATCGATATTGACAAAATCGACACTATCGACGCCATCGCTAAATTAGTTTCCTAAACCATCTGCCCTTGGCAAAAAGGACGCACCATAAGGAGGCGGCAGTCATGATTTACAGTCTGGATATTTTTGATACTTTACTCCTAAGAACAGAACCAGCAGAAACCACGCTGCTGCGACTGCCAAAAGACTTCAGAAAAGCCAGACTGGCATTACACAGAGAGCACTATCAAAGCCAGACAATCGACCAGTTTTATCAGGACATCGGCGAGGATATTCAGCAGGAACTCAACCTTGAAGGCCAGTACTTAATAGTTAACAAGGAAATTCTAGATTTTGTCACGAGTCATCCTGATGATACTTTCGTACTAACCTCGGACATGTATCTGAATTCTCAGCACCTTCGTTATATTCTCGAAACCCTTAATGTTCCAGACTTTTATCAGAAAATATTTGTCTCCTGTGAGCAGGGTTGCTCGAAAGAAGGATTTGGCAAACTATTTGATTGTGTTGCCAAAGAATACGGAAATGAGGTCACTCATATTGGCGACAACATCCAAAGTGATTTTCAGTTTGGCTCGATCAAACTGGCACCCGCCATACATTATATGCCTGGTCTCAATACATATAACGCTGATCATTCAGATCACGAACAATATTATCGAACGTACATCAGCCAGGTTATTACGCCTCTGCTGCATATCAGCCTGCAGAAAATCAAAACACTGGTTCAACAGCAGGGTATTGAGCAATTTATTATCCTAGGCAGCGTATTTGATTTTTACAGGGATTTACTTGCACCTGAATTCCCTAATATCGACATTAAAAAGTTAGAGATTTCCCGATATAACATTCGGTTTATCAGCTATAAATATTGTTCCCATAAAGAATTCTCCCGCCTGTTTCATACCGAAAGTTTCTTAAAATATTATTTTGCCCACCACTTCAATCATGCAACAACATCTTACGTGAACGTGTTGGATAAACTCAAACATTTAGAACAGGTCATTGAGCAGGAACAAGACACACTTAGAAAAACATCTGAAAACATAGAACAAGAATTCATTCAACAGCTTAAAGAGCTGGGTATTGGTCATAAAAAAACCTTGATTATCGACTTTGGTTATCAAGGGACTTTTTGTGAACTCATGGAAAACCTGAGTATATTGAATAATAACAGCACCCACTTCTTTTTAACTGTTAAAGAGGCTAATAAATTTACCTGCCATACAGGTGTAACAATCCCATCACTTAAACTGCCAACAAAAGATTTTCGAGATCCATTCTGGATACTGGATACTGAAATCATCTTAAAAAAGGCCAGCAAAACACCTCTGGCAGGAACCGGGTATCATCAAAACAGCACAGGCTGGCCCGAAATGTACGAATATCTGCTTGCATGTATTCGACAGCATAGCTCGTCACTTTCCATTTATCAGCAGGAACAACAGGTCACAGGGTTAATATTGAAACACATTGTGAGTATAGACCGTCATTATCTGGAGTCGTTTAACTGGTTGTGCCGAAATGTTCGCTATAACAAATACAGCATCGCAGCCAATGACTCAGCCATGATTAACAAAATGAGTGGTTTTGTGCAGGTTGACATTGATGAAATTGTCAACTTTGAAAACAAAACATACAATGAAGTTTTTATCGATCCACCAGCCAATATCGACACCCTACTAACCAATAAAAAACACCCTTTCTATCACTATTATTGCTATTTAAACTCTATTCGATGGATCCACAACAATCTCAACCAAATGGATGGTGAATAGGGTAATAACTCAATCAACTTATCTTGATCAATAAAACACAATACGACATCCACTCCCCTCAGCTCCTGTAAATGACAAGATTACACTGGATAAAAAAACGTAACTCATTTCAGGCAAGCACCATCACATAGACTGGAGTTCCTCTAGCGCAGACAGACCCGAGCAGGGATGCAAGCATCAGCGGAGTATATTTGGCATCTAAAGACGTTGATCTTTTTGATGAGATAGAAATTTCACTAAAATATCTGGAGTCTTTCGAACAATTTAAAAGCGATATCCTACTGACCGGATAAGAGACTCAGAAATTTTTCAATAAATCCTGATAAAAACAGTTACCGCTAGGCCGCTTTAGTTAATGAAACGGAAAATATCCTCAAAAATGGGCAGCAGTAAGCTCACCGTGACATGTTCGAGAGATATGCCAGCGTCAAGGACAATATTAGTTACCCTCTATTGGAGCGAATCGACCTACACCAGCACCCGAAACTCCGTTGCAACACTGAATTATATTGGCAACCTGGAGTCATCCGAGACAATACCCTCAATGCATTTATATACGGCCTTTATGTTCTTAGGGATGTTGCTAATAATTGAGATGATGAGTTAGCAAAAGGACTGACTGTCTGGAAGTGGTACCGTTTGATATCTCCTCAGTATGAGGAGATCGTACTCAAACAATCTTTACGACTTACGCTGCACAGGAACGATGTTACAGATTCACAACCTAAGCTGGCCAGTGTCGTACTTGGAGAAGTCTGCCAATAAACTTCTCCTACCCTTCATCAGGATAAAACCGCTCCATATTCGCGACCAGCTTCCTGCAACCATAACCATAGATAATCCGCAAAGCTGCGTCGAACCACCAGCTCCCACTGGTGTTCGTCACAACGACGCAGTAACACCTGAGTTTTGGCAAATACAGACGTGACCACCTTACCTATCGGGAAATTACTTTCGTGGACATCATAAGGCGTCGATTTTTTCAGAATGTTTAGCGCCTCAGAGCCTGACAGCTGTATTATCGTCTGTCCCCCTGAGACATTAACAATCGCAAAATGACCACTCATCTCCGCGCGCAAGGCACATTCTATCGTAAATGCCTGTTCGATCGGTAAGGTCAGCAACCATTCATCAGGAGAAACCCAGCGTATGGTAAACTCGCCCTGAACCGCACTCAATAATACATCTGGCAACGACAATCCCGTCACTTTCTCAAGTGCTGCACTCAGGCCGCTATCCTTGTCTCCACGCAACACCAGATGCCCCAGCAGAGCATTTTCCCATAGCTGAACAGCTGCCGACGATTTTTGCGCTGTCTTATCCACATGGTGCAAAGGACTCAGTCCCGTCACACTGGGAGACCATTGGTCCATGACCACTGCATTTGTATCAGACATTTTGATGTTCCCCCTGTGGATCAATAAATACCGGGCTACAGATCTCCGCCTCAATAACACGGCCATCCGACAATGGATAAAACACCGTTTGTCCTGTTTTTTCGTGCCCTCCAACGATAAATCCCAAGGCGATACTGCGCCCGAGATTGGCACTGTAGTAACTGGATGATATATGCCCAATCATCTTCATTGGAACAGCCTGATTGGGATCAGCAACGGCCTGCGCGCCTTCGGGCAGTACGACTTGAGGATCTTTAGTCAACAAACCAACCAGTTGCTTTCTATTTGGGCGCTGACAATCATCTCTGGCCATACCACGCTTACCAACAAAACTGAACGGCTTTTTGGGTGCTACGGCCCATGGCATTCCCAAGTCATAGGGATGGACTGATCCATCAGTATCCTGACCAGCAATAATGAAACCTTTTTCTGCTCTGAGAACATGCATGGTTTCAGTACCGTAGGGTGTTAGTTTATATGCCTGACCACGCTCTATAAGTGCTTCCCAAACCTGCATGCCATAATTAGCCTGGACATTGATTTCAAACGAAAGCTCTCCAGTAAACGAGATTCTGAAAACCCTAGCAGGCACACCTGCAACCGTGCCCTGACGCCAGTCCATAAAACCGAAAGAATCACGATCCAAATCGATATCGTCACATAATTCAGCCAATAAGCGACGGCTGTCCGGACCGGATATGGTCATAGTGGCCCAATGGTCAGTCACGCTGGTAAAATATACCTCAAGTTCTGGCCACTCGGTTTGATGATACAACTCCAGCCACTGCAGTACCCGGGCTGCGCCACCGGTGGTGGTTGTCATGAGAAAATGATGCTCTCCCAGGCAAGATGTTACCCCGTCATCGAACACCATCCCGTCTTCACCACACATCAGGCCATAACGACATTTACCCACAGCAAGCTTGGCCCAGGCGTTGGTATAAATCCGCCCCAGAAACTCTCGCGCGTCGCGCCCCTGTATATCTATTTTACCAAGCGTAGAGGCATCCAGAATCCCAACCCCCTGACGCACCGCCAGGCACTCACGATTCACAGCAACGGCCATAGACTCTCCAGCTTTAGGGTAGTACCAGGGGCGTTTCCACTGCCCAACGTCCTCAAACATGGCATTATTACGAAGATGCCAATCATGCATAGCCGTGTAGCGTTCAGGATCAAACAGGTCATCACAATTCCGCCCGGCAATGGCACCAAATGTCACCGGCGTATAGTTAGGGCGAAACACAGTGGTTCCGGTTTCTGGAATTGAACGTCCCAGGGCTTTGGCAGCGATGGCCATGCCATTAATGTTTCCAAGCTTGCCCTGATCTGTGCCGAATCCCATAGCGGTATATCGCTTAACATGCTCAATGGACTCGAAGCCCTCTCTGACTGCCAGCTCTATTGCCGCTGCGGTCACATCATTCTGATAATCAACAAACTGTTTTGGGGCTCGGCTGGTTGGCTTTTGATGGGGAATATGAAACAACGCCATCGGCGGCGAGATACGAATATCAGCCACTTCCAGTTGTTCAGATAACGTCACAGAGAAACCACAATTACCGGCTGCTTCAGCCCCCATGCGCAGCCCCTCATCAAGACAGGCTGATAACGAATATGTGCCGTTAATACCACCTGCAGTCAGTTGTTTCTGTACCGTTTCACCGGGAACGAATCCGATTACGTCGTCTCGCCATACAGGTCTGCTACCGGTATGACAGGACAAATGCACCACCGGACTCCAGCCCCCGGAACTGGCAACCGTATCACATTCCAGATTTTCTATTGGTCCTTGAATTTTTTCAGAAGAAGAATTTAACTTAGCAACAGAAACAGCGGAAACCCGTGTTTTACCATGTGCTTCAGTGATCGCCGATCCCGTTATAATCCGAATACCACACTGGCGCGCCTGCTCGACAAGTTCACCATCTGCTGCGGGACGAGTATCGACAATGGCAACCACTTCGCGACCGGCATTTTGCCAGTCCATCGCAGTCTGATAGCCATAATCATTGGTTGTCATCAGAACCAACCGCTGCCCTGGAACGACAGCGTAGCGACGAATGTAAATAGATACTGCTGATGCCAGCATGCAACCGGGAATATCATTGTTACCAAAGACCAAAGGCCGCTCCTGAGCTCCAGTCGCCAGGATAACCCATTTGGCCCGGATCCTGTGCATACGCTGGCGAACCATACCGCTAGGTGCCTTATCCGCCAAGTGATCGGTTAAGCGTTCATGTACTGTCAAAAAATTATGATCATGATAACCATTGGCCGTGGATCTCGGCAGCAGCAGAACATTGTCACAGCCCTGTAATTCACTCACCGTCTGCTTCACCCAGTCTATAGCCGGAGCTCCGTCTATTTGCTCAAGACTGTGCAATAAAGAACCACCGAACTCGGCCTGTTCGTCCGCAATGATCACCCTCGCACCTGACGCTGCAACGACTTTCGCAGCTGCCAAGCCTGCCGGACCAGCACCGACAATCATGACATCAGTATGATGATTCATATGATCATACATATCCGGGTCCGCTTCGGTCGGAGATGACCCCAGACCTGCAGCTTTACGAATGTATTTTTCATAGGTTGGCCACATGGACGGTGGAGACATAAAAGTTTTGTAGTAAAACCCCGGAGGCATCATTTTTCCTCCGATTTTTCCAACTGCTCCCATCAGGTCAAATTCGACGCTTGGCCAACCATTAGTGGAACGGCAGACCAGACCGTTATAAAGCTCCTGTTGAGTCGCCCTTACATTGGGCACCTGGGTAGCAGCGGTCGCTCCCAATTGCAGTACCGCGTTGGGTTCTTCTGCTCCAGCAGCAACAATGCCGCGCGGCCGACTGTATTTGAAGCTGCGCCCCACGATATCGATACCATTGGCCAATAGTGCTGAGGCCACAGTATCGCCATGAAATCCAGAGTAAGGCTTACCGTTGTAGGTGAATATCAGCGCTTTACTGCGGTCAATGCGACCTCCTGAACCAAGACGGTTTTTTTGAGTCGTCACGATGCGGTTACCTCTGGGCGTTCACCAATTTTATAGCTTTCATGAATCACGTAAGTCACGGTATCACGAGTAACATTGAAATATTTACGACAGCCTGCCGCATGCATCCACAGCTCATGATGCAGGCCTTTTGGATTGGAACGGAAAAACAGATACCGCCCCCATTCTTCATCACTACAGGCATCTGGATTTTCCGGTCTGGTAATGTGCGCCTGACCCGCCACGTGAAACTCTTCTTCCTCACGATATTCCCGACAATGGGGACAATAGATTTGCAACATAATCAGTGACTCCTGCTAGTGGGCAACGGCCGCCGCGCCATGCTCATCGATCAATGATCCATCATAAAAACGAAACATATTGAAAGGCTTGGCCAGTTCATGTGCTTCACCCTTGGCCAATGTTGCGGCAAAAACGTTGCCTGATCCCGGTGTTGCCTTAAAACCACCGGTTCCCCAACCACAATTAAAAAACAGATTTTCCACTGGTGTAGCGGATATGATCGGACAAGCATCTGGCGTAGTATCGACGATTCCTCCCCACTGCCTGTTCATACGTACCCGACTGAAGACAGGAAACAATTCGACGATGGCCTGAATGGTATGTTCGATGGTTGGATAGGAACCACGCTGACCGTAACCATTGTAACCGTCGATACCGGCACCAATGACTAAATCACCTTTGTCCGACTGAGAAACATACCCATGGACATGATTCGACATCACCACTGTATCCAGAACCGGTTTTATAGGTTCTGACACCAACGCCTGCAATGGATGCGATTCCAGCGGTAGTTCGAAGCCCGCCATCTTCGCCATCACACTGGAATTACCAGCGGTCACACAACCGATGCGATTCGCTTTGATAACCCCTTGATTACGCGTCTGCACACCAACAGCGGCACCATCTTCAATGACAATATCGGTCACCTCACACTGTTGTATCAGGTCCACCCCTAGCGCATCTGCCGCACGGGCATATCCCCAGGCGACTGCATCATGCCTTGCCACACCGGCCCGTGGCTGCCAGGAAGCTCCCAATACCGGATAACGGCGGTTGGCAGAACAATCCATGAGCGGCACCAGCTCTTGAACCTGACGGGTATCAAGTACCTCCCCATCGACACCATTCAAACGATTGGCATTAACCCGACGCTCGATATCACGCATATCCTGCAAGGTATGGCCAAGATTCAACACCCCCCGCTGGGAAAACATAACATTGTAATTCAGGTCCTGTGACAACCCTTCCCATAATTGCATGGCATGTTCATACAGACGTGTGGCTTCATCCCAGAGGTAGTTTGAACGGACAATGGTGGTATTCCGGGCCGTATTACCTCCCCCGAGATACCCTTTTTCAATTACCGCAACATTACTGATGTTATGTTCTTTAGCGAGGTAATAGGCAGTTGCAAGACCATGCCCACCACCACCGATAATCACCACATCGTAATGTTTTCCGGGTTTAGGATTGCGCCATACCCGCTGCCAGTTTTCATGATAACTCAGAGCATGTTGAATCAGCCCAAAGCCGGAATATTTTTGCATATTTGCTCCTCACAACAATGACCGGTTCAATGAAACCGGCAACAGCCCTTCTGGCTCCTGGGCTAGACTGATGCGATTGTGCGGACAGCACCGACAGGGGAGTTAACCAATTACGACATGGATTTGTTTGTTCAGGAACATATCGGCTGAAAGCCGACAAATCATCCCTAAACGGCACAGCTATAAAATGCGACACCACAGAAGTGATAAGCTTGAGGATATTTTGCAGCGGACAGCAAACGAGTCACCATCCACTCGGGGGAGCATCTGTCAACGATGATTCTGAACAGTCGGTGGCACCACATGACCGGTAGCCTGCATAGTCAGTGCCTGAGGGTTTTTTTGATAATGCCGGCGTACAGCCTCAGCCAAACGCTCCTTGGTAACATCAACAATCTCGGCCCCTGGATCTTCTGGAATTTCCGCCACGATGGCATCCAGCAGTTCATCCTGAGGAGAGGGCATCTGCGCGCGCCAACTGCTTAACAACGCTTTATTCACCCGCGCCGGCAGAGACGCCAGTATGCCAATATCATTCTGGCTATGCACCAGCAGCCCAGAGGTGGTGCCACGATCCAAAGTCAGTACCTGAAACAGGTACAATGTGTGGTAATCCAATTGCTTTTGACGCGCTTCGTCTGAGTATTCGGGGCGGGTGTCTAAAGCCCGGGCCAGGATCTGGACATAGGTATCAATGGCCGTTTCCCCCATTCTCCGGGCCAGCTGATAATCTGCATTGGCATCTTCCGTCCGATACGCTTCAAGGTAAAAGTGACTGACTCCACGATGCCGCTTTAATGCGGGGATATAAAAATACTTATCCCCTTGCGCAGCACCTTCCTGATATATATTTCCGGCGACTGCCTGCAGACGTTGCTCAAACAGTTGGCGATCTTCTTCAACTGGATTGGACGGATTCAAGTCAGCCATAATTCGCCAATAACCTTCACCGTTTTTCATTTCGGTCCAACTGATATGGATATGAACCGACGGGGCATTTGGACTTATGGGATGAATAATCGTAGAAATGGCCGTAGCGGAATCAAGGGACTTTTCCGGATTACCACTGTAATGCACATGCGAGACATTAACCGATCCACGGTTAAAGATACCCATGGTGGGTGCCATGTAGCGAATTCCTCCTCCGTACAGGCCACCATCCCGCAGCCATTCAAAAGGCTCAAAGACACCTTTATCACCATGGCTTTGATCCAGCGCTTCAAGCTTGTTAACGAAACGCTGTTGCAGGGAAGTCACCAACCCATTGGCACGCTGGGCAGTGACTGATTCGGAATAGGTTCTTAACATAACTGTGCTCTGCTAGCTTCTAACGATAATACGGAGTATATCCCAACATTGGTGAGGCATGCCCGTCCGGTTGACAGAAGTTGTGGCCTGTTTACATAACCTGCCTGACACGTTATAGACCCCTTAAAACTTGGCTTATCTCACGCAGAACGTGTCAACTCCGCCCATAGGCAGCTCCCTCTTAAAGCCGCGTTGACATGACGAAGCAACTTTCAAAGCGACACTAAAAATACCAGAGCCCAGTCAATTTACCGCTTAACTGATCATCTCCCCAGCGTTGATAGGATAACTCTGAACGCAAAGCCAAGTTTCGCTGAATACTCCACTGCCAGGTTGCGGTAATTTCGGAGTGGTCAGGGGTGGCAGAGTTAAACAGTGCCAGCCACTCACCTTCAACCCCCAGACGATGAGAGCTCCCCCCTGGCACGAGCACTCCAGCTCGTATTCCCAACCCTGGTTCAACCTCGTCATCCGTTAGCGCACCATAATTGATTTCTTCCGCTACCAGGCCATAGAGATGCAGACCGTCTGCTGCTCCAAAAGCCTTACCAAACCCCAGCTGTGCCAGACCTCTCCCATACTGGCCAGGGCCCTGGCGGTCATAACCGGCCTTCACACTCCAAGCCAGACTACTGAATATTCGATTGCTCGGAGCCAAAGCCATGGAATCAACCAGATAAAAACGATCCAGGCGCAAGTGCCAGTCCTCGTCCAGACTGGCCTGAGCATCAAAGAAACTGATTTTTGCTCCTGGAATATAACCTGCCGGATTATCGAACATATCGTGATACGCCGCGCGCCACTCGAACCCAATACGGTTTGAATCATGCTGATAGGCGTTGTAGGAAAAGCCAAGCCGGGTGGATCCATGTCCCTGCTCTGGTGACACGTCTGGCCGATGTACAGGTGAAAACGGAGAACCTGAATCAAGCATACTGCGCTGATACAGCAATCGAGTTAACTGTTTCGCCGTAACATCCCGCGCCAACCCTTCATCATATAACTCAAAATTCAACCATTCATAGGCAAACTCAATAATGGCTGCTCGTTCTCTTTCGGTAAACTCTTCTGCCGACGGATAGATCCCCTGTTTGGCCAATTTTGCGGCAGCAAACAATCGATCATCAATTTCCCGGTACTCATGCAGCAAACGGGTTCCAAATGCCGGCCGATAAGCTGGCGGTTGCGTCAGGCCTGAGTGCACTAACTTTGCAACAGTATTAGACGGAATTGCGGCAATATCAAAACCATCTACTAACGACAAATCATCACGTGCCAACTGTAATAGAGCCAGCAACTGATAAGAGCAGTTTTCATCCAGAAAAAAATAGTCAAATTCAGCCTGCTGCATTTCCCATAGATGCAACAGCACGCGCTCCACTTCCTCGGGAGTAAACAAAAGTTTGTACTCCCAGATATCACGCGACTCAATATCATTGTACTCACGTACTTTGCGGTAATAAGGCATGACCGTAAAACGTCCAGGATAACTACCAATCAACCCCTTTAACGCATATACAGCGGGATTGTCATGAGTATCCGGTTCAGCAGCAAAGTTAATCGCAAATGCAACCAATTCCCGGCTACGAGTTTGGTCGCGGGCATCAACACGCAACAGCGTATGACCAAACATGGAAGAAGGGTTGTTCATGTAAGCGGTCGGAAACACCAGAGTTAGCCCCTCAGGATCAAGGGCCTGTCGCCAAGTATCAAGTTCAGGACAATTCAACTCCGCATCACGTTCCTGCTGCGCTTCCAACCATGTATAACGTGCCGGAAACTTACATCGCATGGCTGTTGCTGCAGCGATATCATCGCTGTATAAGGCTTTTAGAGTGGCATTAAGTTCTGACAATGGATCATATTTGCCTCCATCTGCCAAAAAAAAAGAATCCGAATCCGCGGTACTCACATAACCCGAAAAACGTCCCTGCAAATAGTGTCCGAGCTTTAACCAGTATTGACTATGAGCAAGCTGCTGAATATCAAGATCAGGCGGAGCCGCCTGTGCGTGAGAAAATAAATTGACTGAACCCAGAAAAAACGTCGAAATAAATATTAGTCTGATCACATTCGTTCACAAATAAAAAGTGCCCTCTACGGGCACTTAAATGGATGTTTTCTGAATGAATTAAATTGCGTAAACAGAAAGAGCTTCGTCTTTGGCAACCAAAATATTCAGATTGTTCAGAACTTCATTGGAAGTCACATTCTCTGAACTGAACACCTTCACAAAATTTTCTTTAGCCAATTGATTGAATGCTGGCTTATCAGCTTCCTGAACGCCCCAGACTTCAGACAAAGTTGAAAGCGTTTCACCTTCACCTTTGGCAATATCACGTGCCAGGTTATCCATATTGCCGTCAATGAACAAAGCCAGTTTTTCAGCAGAATCAACTGTACCTGTTCCATCACAACCCAATGTACCAAAAGTAATACCGAAGGTCTGGTTACCAGAAGTACCATTGGTGGTTGCACCGAGAACTTTATACACCTTGCCGGTTTTTCCATCAAAGATCATTGTACCGAGACCACAACCGATATCTTCATCAGCCATTGCAAAATGAGACAATGGAAGTGTCGTAGCCAAAGCAGCTACCGCAAGCAGTTTTTTCATCATTACTCCTTATGAATATTGCCTAATCTTGAATGTAACAAAATTGTTACCATCCTCAGATTAACTTAAGATATTAACAAATTCAAAGTTTATGTTTGCCGACTCGTTTTTCTCACTTCATTCTGCTACAGACATCTAAAAATCCATGAGTTTTTTTGAGTCATAACTATCAAAGTAGCAGGTTTTACAAAATGTGATAAAAAAATTCAGCTGGCAAACAGTCAAAAAAAGGTCGGAGAAATATTTTCGGTTCAGCTAACACGCTAAGAACATGATTCATTTCTCATTTTTTAACACATGCTCTGCCTGGATAATTATATCTCCTGACCGTTCAGTCAGATAATATTTATAAAACTGAGTAGTTTCAAAAAACCACTCTTGAACTTGGCCAAAACAGCAAGACATGTTTAGCACTCAATGACATTCACGGCCAATCCACCGCGTGAAGTTTCTTTATATTTTTCCAGCATATCCCGACCAGTATCACGCATGGTCTTGATCACTTTATCAAGGGAAACAAAGTGCTCTCCATTGCCTCGAAGTGCCAGCGCGGCGGCATTAATAGCCTTCAGGGAGGCCATAGCATTTCGCTCTATACACGGGACTTGTACCAGCCCACCTATCGGATCACAAGTCAGCCCTAGGTTATGTTCCATACCAATCTCAGCCGCATTTTCAACCTGAAGAGGGCTCCCTCCGGTCGCTTCGGCCAAACCTGCAGCGGCCATAGCGCAGGCAGACCCAACTTCTCCCTGACACCCTACTTCTGCACCCGAAATCGAAGCATTTTCTTTAAATAAAATACCTATTGCCGCTGCACTCAGGAGGAACTGAACAATACCGTCCTCGTCTGAATTAGGGCAAAAATTATTATAATAGTGTAATACCGCAGGAATAATCCCAGCTGCACCATTGGTCGGAGCAGTCACTACCCGTCCTCCAGCAGCATTTTCTTCGTTGACCGCCAGCGCATAAAGGTTCACCCAATCCATAGCTCCCAACGATGGAGTGATCATATCCATACGGGTACGGTTTTTCAGTTCACGATGCAACGAAGGGGCACGCCGTTTGACTTTTAGTCCACCCGGCAAAATACCTTCCTGGCGAATACCACGGGCAACACAATCCTGCATCACCTGCCATATTTGCAGAATGCCCTCCCGAATTTCCGCTTCAGTACGCCAGACCTGCTCGTTAGCCATCATAATGTCCGCAATCGTCAATCCCGTCTGTTCACAGATTTCCAACAACTCCTTGGCAGTGGAAAACGAATATGGCAACGACGTGGAATCCTCAACAATCCGATCAGCACCTGCAGCTTCTTCATCAACAACAAATCCTCCGCCCACGGAATAATAGATCTTATGTACAAGTTGATGACCACTGGCATCCCAAACCGTAAAGGTCATACCATTAGCATGATATGGTAGTGATGTCTGGCGATGGTAGACCAGATCATCAGCTTCAATAAAAGGCAGTTCATGTTCTCCCATCAGCAAAATCCTGCCACCAGCCAGGATTTCATGGCTACGAGGCTCGATAATGTCCGGGTCGACGGTATCCGGCAAATGCCCCTCCAGCCCGAGCAATATGGCTGGTCCGGAACCATGCCCTTTACCGGTCGCACCAAGAGAGCCATACAATTCCACTTTAATTCGGGCTGCTTGAGACAGAAGCCCAGCATCCACCAAGGCACTGACGAACATCTGAGCCGCTTTCATAGGCCCCACGGTATGAGAACTAGAGGGTCCAATACCGATCTTAAACATATCAAATAAACTAATTGCCATTTTTCAATGCCTTGAACAAACGAGTAAAGCGATATCATGACGGAATGTTATATCGGTATGCAATCAGTAAGATCAAGTATCAATGAACACACAATACAAGTGATCAAAACCTCATGCCTACATCCATTTTATGACAAGGCTATATTGCCACCACCGCAGGGTTATGGCAGATTGCCAGACTACCCTGTGGGATGACTCAGAATATGTTTGCCAAGCTTGGTTTGGTCATACTTATTGTTTTGTTTGGTGCCAGTCTCTTTGTCGCCGGGACGATGGCACCTGAAAATATTGCCGACCCTGTTCGGGAAACAGGTAAAAAGATTGTTAACTGGCTTGGCGGGCAGGATACAGAACAAACTGACAACCCTCATCAAGGTGACTCCACTATCATCACTTACAGCAGTTTAATTCCTGCAGCCGGCAGCTCTGAAAACCAGAGCTACGGTATTCAGATAGGCTTGTATGCTACACAAAAAGAAGCGGACACAGCAGCGCTGCAACTCACTGCCAATAATTATGATTTTAAGGAAATACAGGTCAGGGATAAGCTCGATATTGAACGCTATCTGTTGATTGCGGGCCCTTTTCCTACTCTGAGTTTGGTACAATTCCAACAACAGAGACTTCCTCAGATACTGGGGTTAAGCGCACCGCTCAATATTCTGTTGTTCCCACAATAACAAAAACCTTACTAAACGGTTTGATGGTATGTCGCTAATAACTGGATGGATGAATTGCCAGCTCAAAGGGCCTGAATAGAAAGAGAAATACAACTTTCTCGTGTGCTGATAGATCACTCCCAACGTTTACACGTAAACAAATCATTCATTTATAGCAACTCTCCAATCACTTCAAAACAGAACGGCACAATAGGTCTGGTCTCTCATAAACCTACTCGTGCCGCTAAATATAAAATTGAGTTACACTTGGGTTTTCGTTGGTTCAGGTTGTCGATCCAAAAACAGGATACTTAGTTGATCGTTTTCATCAACATCCAGCAACAGAATATCGGGGACATCTCCCTCTGCAATGTAATGCAACAGTTGATTGGCTATGCCAGGCATAAGCTGCTGCTCAATAATGCGGTTAACCAGGCGCGCACCTGATTCACTGACCCGGCACAAGTTCAATAATTGCTCCATCGCACGGTTGTCACATCGCAGTTCAATTTTATACTCCTGCTGTAAACGCTGTGCCAACTGATCCAGCTTCAATTGAATAATACCTGTCAGCGCATCCTGATCCAGAGCCATAAAAGGGACCAACTGCATCCTGGCTGCCAGTGCTGGTGCAAAGTGTGCCGATACAACTGGTTGAATCAACGAAACCAATTCCCCCGCTGTAGGCGGGATAAATGCCGTTTCCTCTGAAGAGTTGGTTTGTTCTGCCGCCTCTTCAACAACCTCATTCTGTTCCTCCAGCGGTGCGGGTACACATCTGTTCTGAATCAGGTTAGAGCCGAGATTCGACGTCATCAGAATAATAGTGTTTTTAAAGTCTATTTCACGTCCTTCGCCGTCCCGCATAAAGCCACGATCAAATACCTGGTAAAACAGGTTCATGACATCAACATGCGCTTTTTCAACTTCATCCAGAAGCACAACAGAATAGGGCTTTTGTCGGACAGCTTCTGTCAGAATCCCGCCCTGACCGTAACCAACATATCCCGGTGGTGAGCCTTTAAGCTGGGAAACCGTATGAGCTTCCTGATACTCACTCATGTTGATAACCGTCAGAGAACGTTCACTTCCAAACAGATGCTCTGCAATTTTCCGTGCGGTCTCTGTTTTACCGACACCACTAGGACCTGCCAATAAAAACACCCCTTGCGGACCATCAGTCGTTCTGAGATTTGCTTTGCTCGACCGCAAGCTTTGACCAATGATTCTGAGCGCATCCCCCTGACCAATAATTGCTCCACTCAAAGCGGACTCGAACGTCAACAGGTTGTGGAGTTCATCTTTGACCATACTACCAACAGGAATACCGGTCCAATCGGCAATAACATCGGCAATCGCCATATCGTTTACTTCAGGCTGTACCCACGGGCGCCCCTGCTGGATTTCAGACAATGCTGCACGTTTTGCCTTGGCCTGTTGCAACAACTCCGTGACATCCTGTTCTGCTCCGGAAACAATTGCCTGCGTATCCGACTGAATCTGTCGGACCAAATCATTCTGGGAACGCCATTCAAGTTCAGCCGTAGTAGCTTCGGACAGAGTATTGGCCAACTCTTCTTTTAACTGGCGGATCACATCCACATCAGCCACCAATCCCTGTTTGTCTTCTTTTTCCAAGTGACCTAGACGGTCTTCCAGATAAACAATGCGAGACTTTAGTCCTTCCAGATATTGAGGTTGTAAAGACTGCCCCATTTTCACCCGTGCGGCCGCTGTATCGATCAGGTCAATCGCCTTATCTGGCAGATAGCGACCATTAATATAGCGATCAGACAACCTGACGGCAGACTCAATGGCTTTATCCGTTATATGAATCTGATGATGCGATTCATAGGCCTGTTTTAATCCTGACAACATATGTATGGCGGCTTCAATAGTAGGCTCTTCAACCTTGACCATTTGAAAACGACGTGCAAGCGCAGGATCCCGTTCAAAGTATTGTTTATATTCACTCCAGGTCGTCGCGGCTATCGTTCTCAATTCACCTCTCGCCAAAGCAGGCTTCAACAGGTTGGCGGCATCGCTCATACCTGCTTCACCACCCGCCCCGATCAAGGTGTGGGCTTCATCGATGAACAGCATGACTGGCATTTCAGCACGAGTAACTTCTTCAATTACCTGCTTCAGTCGACGCTCAAACTCACCTTTTACACCTGCCCCTGCCTGCAATAGGCCCAGATCGAGAACACATATGCGAATATTCTTAAGGAATTCAGGAACATCGCCTTCCACGATACGCAAAGCCAGCCCTTCCACAACGGCCGTTTTACCGACTCCCGGTTCACCGACCAGAATTGGGTTGTTCTTGCGCCGACGACACAGAATATCAATGGCCATCCGAATTTCATCATGACGACCGTTAATAGGATCTAACCCACCACTTCTGGCTTTTTCCGTCAGGTCTGTAGTGAACTGGTCAAGGGCTGTCTGCTCTCCTTTATTCTTTTGCGACGCAGAAGAGGAGTGTGGTGTGGTTCTGGATGATCCACCCCGTCCTTCCTCAGAAGAAGAAGTGATCTGATCGAACTGTTCATGCAAGGCTTCCAGCTGAATTTTATCCAGTGGAGCAAAGGCATTATAGCTTGGCCAAGTTGCGGCCAATTGAATAATTGCTTCCAGAACTCCGGCTGAATCGATGATCTCCGGAGTATAGTGCAATGCATTAACTAAGCAGGCTTTTTCCAGCAGTTGATATAGCATCGCTGAAATCGCAGGCTTACCCTCATGAAAGGTCCGCTGCTGGTTGATGTTTTCAATCAGGTTATTCCAAAGCCTATCCTGATCCACCGAAAAATACTCAAGGATACTATCGATATGACCGCGACTGCCCTCTTCTAAAAGCTTCAACAACAAGTGTTCTGGCAATATTTCTTTATGCCCACGACTGGCAGCAAAACCGGCCGCAGCCTCCATAGCCAGTCCGCAATGTGAATTTAGTTTGTCAATTAGTACGCGTAATGTACGATTATCCATAATATAGTACTCCCTTAATCATAAAATTTGGTGATACACATCTTTTAGCCGTATTTATCATTAAATATCTGTTAATTCCATCTGCTAAAAACAAGTGAGTCAGCATTTAAAAATTAACACTTCAGGCTGCATATCGTTGATCTGAATATCGGTATTCCGGATGTTTATAGTGATGGTCTGAAAAAACCATCCGATAAGGATGTGCACCATCTTCTCCCAGTAATATAGGTTGCCCAAAACACAACTCTTCTTCACCCAGTCGAAAAGGAGTGTTCTGATTGGGAGCCAAGACAATAACCACTTCGTAAGTGACACCTTGAGGCAAGTAGTATTCCAATACTTCCCGCGTCCTTTTCCCCAACTCACCATCTGGCCGCAATAGCGCAGCTTTTTCTTTCGTTACCATCCCGGTTTGAATTTGGATAGCATGCCCTAATACCGCAACGTGATCTCCGAGAACAGTTTCTTCTCCTAAAGCTTGCTGTCCATTCAAAGATAGAGTCTGTTCTATTTCAATGTTAGAAATTATTTGATCATCTACAGCCAAGTCCGGAAGCTGCAAGGTATCTCTTAATACCGCCTCGATACCAACTGCACTACGACACCGATTAGCCAAAGAACCTGCTGCCCATCCGGAAAGTTTGTGACGTTCGAAGTACACTCCGGCCAATGAGGTTGCAAGCCTCACGAAAAGGTTATTTTCCCCCGCGTGTTGTAATAGATGAAACTTTCTCCAACCCTGATGTAATAGCCAATATGCTTGTTGATTGAAAATATCGAGGAACGCCTGGAGCCTTTTTCCATCTTCATCCTGATAAGTAATGTCCTGCAAAAAATACTGAGGCAATGGTGCATCCACGCCGTAAAATCCAAAGAAGGTGGATTCAACTTCGATTTTTTCTGACGGTAATACTGAAACCTTTCGGACATCCGATGCAGGAAAAGACAACCAGTCCGAAGGTTTCAATTTTAACCATGAAGGGCAGTTACGAGCTTCAACCCCATCACAAATATCCAACAACGTTTCTATCAGCTGATGGAAGTGATACTCAGTCGCCTGCTCCGTAATACGCGCTATATGATCAGTCTTCTGCCAATATTTGGTTTCCATGCCCATTCCTTATACGATGGCAACGCTGTTACGCGCGTTTCAACATATTCCGTGATATTTGCGTAGTCACTGAAAAATTGATGCAGCACCGTACCAAACAAATAGATATCTGATCTGGAACTGAAACCAGATTCGTTGATCTCCAGACTGATCTCCAAACCCTGACACAAAATTCCTTTGGTAATCTTATGCTTTAATTGAACATCAACTTTCTCTATGGCGAGAATTCTATTTTTGTTCTCTTCCTGGTCACTCCAGTCAAACAAACTTAACAGAGTCTTTAGTTTATCGACTTCACCGAGAGAAGATAATGCAAGAGACATCAATGAGATAAGCTGCCATTGGTAGTCATGTATCTCTGGAGCACTTAACATTCTGCTAGGCCGGGTAATATTACGCACTTCCAAATTCTGATCGATGTCACTTGCAAGCTCTTTAAGTTTGCCAATATCGAGATACTGTCTGGGATAATCTTCATTTGATGCCAATACATCTACAGAGAGAATTTCCGTTGCGATGGCAGTGTGCCCCGATACAGAAATAAAATGCCTTCTCTTGCCATTTGGCATGTTGCGATTATAAGTAGCATAGGTTGGATCACCTGCACGGCGGTACGTCAGATTTTGCAGAGGCTGGTATTCTCGGGTATGTCCAGTCTGCGGATTTCTACCAGTAACATGTTGTACGCTATAAACGTTTGCGCAGTTTCTATAACTGTGATCGACCAGTAACGGATAATCTGGCAGCTTACCATTGACAACAACAGGCTCGGCCTGTGCATCGAACAAATTGACTGCCGGAATACAATTTAATTGAAATGTGTCTTTGCCAATATTATGTCCAGCAGGCAATGCGGTCGGCGTCTCAATGACCAACTTTATTGTGCTTGCAGACTGCGGCCAATTTTCCGGCTGAAATCCATCTACCTCTATAAATAAAAATTTATCGCGGGCATTAAAATAATCATGTAACAGATTGAATGCCACATGCCCTCTACTCCCTGAAGGAAGCAGGCTATCATAGGGGCGTAATAGCGCAGGTCTCACAGTCAGCCTGTTTACAGATGAAGCCCCTTCAACAGAGACAGAAGCCTCGCCCTTCACATTCGTCAAACACTCATATAAGGCGTACGCCAGCGCGTGATCACAATGGAGGTGAAGCAGCAGGCTAGTCAGATCAAGATCTTCCCATTCAAAATTTGATAGTTTCTGAATATCAATCTGCACCCGGGTGCCACCACCAAGCTTGTCCATTGCAGAAGCATGGGTAATCACAAGTGGCTGAACCTTAAGTACGGAGGTCGTTACATATTCGCAACGAACTTCTTCCGGCCCCACGTTAGAAGCGGCCAAATTGGTTCCTTTGCCTATTTCGATCGTCTTTTTGTGTTGACGAGAAGGGGAAAACTGAACCAAGGTATATGATGGAAAAGGGCGACACAGCGATGGATTAATCTGATCAAGAAGATTTTCGCTCAGTTCAGGAACACCGTCATCTATTCTTTCCCGGACTTTAGCAGTTAGAAATGCCATCCCTTCAAGCAAACGCTCAACATAAGGGTCTCTATCCTTAACAGCGTTCAAATTCAACATGGCAGCCTGCTCAGGATATGCTTCTGCGAATTCCTGCGCAGCATCCTGGAGCAATCTCATTTCGGCTTCAAAATATTCTTTCATCTGACACGCTTTTCCCTGATTAAACCATGCTACCTGAGACTAGATGATCCCGAAATCTCAGCAATGCCACTGCTTTTAAAATGCGTCTGAAACGAAACCTGACGACCACTACCAACCCAACCTGTAATATTCATAGTAACGACGGCGGTATTATAATCTCGTGATTGTGGTATGACCTGTACTCTGGACAAACGAGGTTCATATTTTTCCACAATATTTTTTATAGCAATTGCCATATCTGACTCAGAATAAGGCAATTCCTGATAAAGGCGATTCAAGTCCGGCATTCCATAGTCCGGCAGATGACCTAAAACCCCTTGCCTTGCATTTAGCAACCTAATCAAATGATCATGAATACTATGCAAATGATCATCTTCTGACGGATAAACTGACAACGCCTGGCCATTCAGATTTTTCTGCTTGAGCACTTCGTAAATTGTCCACATATCAATCCGTCAATATCTTTCATTAATTAGGAAGGGCATGCAAGAGCATGCCCGATTTTAACTGTGACTTAACGACCTTCGACCCATGAGTCAGAGAATTCGATGTTACCATCAAGGTAAGTCCAGGTGACTTTCTGATAACGAATAGCCACCTCTTCCAAGTGAGGATAACGCTCTTTATCAAGATCTTTGACGTTGGCCATAGTAGGATTAACTGAAGTAACTTTCACGCCTTCCAAAGTATGGCGGAAATACTCAACTTCAGTTCCTGTCTCATCGATTTTGTACCAGCTTAAAACCAGGCTCTGCAGAGTCTGACCATTACTACAAGCTTTGTACAAATACGGTGTAGCCGCGTCATAGGCCTTTGTAATAACAAAGGGCTCATGCTTACGAGTACCGGTTAATTCACCAGTATCACCATCCGTAGGAATACGGAGCTGATGCTGGAAAGCCAATACTTCGATAGAGCCTTCACGTCCAGATACACTAACGGAACCTTGAACGTTGTTGCCTTGATCGTCTGTGAGCCACATATAGGCAGGAATTGCCATGAATAATCTCCTTTTAAAAAAATTTTCCTACAATAGATAGGTTTAAGTTGTTACTGATTAATACAGTAATTCCCCAACACAAAAACACTGTGCCAACTTAAGGAGAATTCAGAAGGGATACAATTTGAAAGCGATCGATCCCTGAAATACTTATCCTTTTTCTTGAACGGTTTCCCTGGTATTTGGCGGCTGATTCCGAATCAGCCAACCAGGTAACGAAATTTATTTTACCTCGTTATGAATCAAAAACATGAGACTCATGTCATAATTCAGGCATCTGAGAAACCAAAGATAAACGCACATCCACACCTTCAACCTGAAAGTGCGGTTGAACATACATGTTCACCGAATAATAGCCTGGGTTGTCTTCAGACTCCTGTACAGATACAGCACCATCCTTAAGTGGATGAGTCGCCGCCAGATCCGGGTCAGGATTATTCATCTTGGTTACCAAGCGCTGCAACCACGCATTAAGTTCATTTTCTAAATCCTGTCGAGACTTCAATGAACCGATACTTTCACGTTGTAATACTTTCAAATACTGTGCAATCCGAGACACCAGAAAGATATATGGCAAACGTGCATTTATACGTGAATTTGCCGTTGCATTAGCATCATCATACTCAACAGGCTTTTGTGCAGAGTTGGCAGAAAAGAAGCAAGCATAGTCACTATTTTTATAGTAACTAAGTGGTATGAAACCATGATCAGCAAACTCCAGCTCCTTGGTTTCTGAGATCAAAACTTCCGTTGGTATTTTTGATTCAGTACCTCTGCCTGATTCATAAAAATGAATCGGCAATCCGTCCAACTTACCACCTGACTCAGGCCCTCTGATGTTTACAGTCCAACCGTTTGTCTTGAAGCTTCTAACCATGTTCGAAGCAAAAGCAAATGCAGAGTTACCCCAAAGGTAACGGTCATGCTGCTCACCCAAGACGCCCTCTTTATAATTGAAACTGCGAATTGGATTTTCTTCGCCATAAGGCAGACGCAACAGAAAACGAGGGAAAACCAAACCGACATACCTTGAATCTTCGCGCTCCCTAAACCCTTTCCAGCGAATATATTCGGCTCTGTCCATATAACTGGAAACATCCTGAATCTTGGGAATTTCCTCAACACTGTCCTTACCAAAAAATTGAGGTCCGACAGCACTGATAAAAGGACAGTGGGCCGCACTTGCAACTTTAGAAACTTCGGTCAGCAATTCGACATCTGGTGCAGATCTGTCAAACGCGTAATTGGCAATCATCGCAGAAATAGGCTCTCCCCCTGGAGTATCATATTCCTGAGTGTAAATATGACTGAACAGACCAGACTGTGTAGTATCGGGGGACTCTTCGAAATCCTCGCGCAATTCTTCTTTGTCACAGTCCAATATTTCTATTTTAACATTACCTTTGAAATCAGTACGGTCTGTTAAAAACTTCAAACCACGCCAGGTAGACTCGACCTTTTGAAACAGTGGGTGATGAAGCACTTCGTCCAATTGACGGCTAATTGTCTCATCAATTTTAGCGATGTACTGATCGAGCAACGTTTTATCAATACGTTCGATTTGCTGCCCAGCTTCAAGTGCTATTTCAAAAAAAACATTAAGCGCAGCAGTAATACGTTGACTGGCATCGACTTCCGCCATTGCCTTAGGATCTTGAAATTGATTGATATCTATCGGCTGACTGACCGGAGGCATATCAACCAGACTACAAAGGCGCTGATATATAGAGCCATCTTCAACAACCTCAGTTGTCGATTTATTTTGTTGTTCCTGCTGAGTCATCATTGCCTCCTTATTCTTCCGACTCTTTGTTAGCCTGCTCAGCCATTAATGACTTGAGCTCAGTTTTTAATGAGTCCATATCCGGCCCTGAGTTCAGGATACGCTCGACCTCTTTTCTGAAAGAACTGTTGTCCAAAAGATTGGATTTCAAATCCTTAAGCAGATTCCTCATTGACAATAACTCTCTCAACTCAGGAATCTGTGATACAACATGCTCCGGATGAAAAGACCGAAATTTTGTTGCGGTCAAGTTCACAGAGATTTCCCCGCCATCTTCCTTAATTCGATTTGGCACACTAAAGTTCATTTTAGGGGCCAGATTTCCCATAACCTGCTCAAGATTAGAGCTGTTGATGTTAATACGCTCACGCTCACTGACATCACCCTCACCTTCGCCATTACTGAAATCTCCGAGTACCAATAATTTCATTGGCAACTCTTTCTTAACTCCAGCACCACCTGTTTCCAGATCCAGTGCAATGTTTACTCTGGCTCGAGGGACTTCGTTTTGAAAACTATCGGACATGTTACCTTCTCCTTTCATTTAAGATGGGATAACAGATCAGCCAGATCTGATACTTCCCTGTTGTACATTGATTTATAACCATTCAATTGCCAACGATACATCTGTTGCACACATTAACGACTGCAAGCGAGATATATCTGCTTCGTAAGCACTCTGCTGTTCTACGTCAACCTGGGCTTTCAGATCTTTCATAACAAGCCACTTCTGACGCCAGACAGACATCGCAAATTCAGGCATAAATCTTTCAAGTCTGTGTTCCTGGACATATATATCCAACCGATCAAGAATTGGAAATGCTTTCGCTGCCTCACCCGATTCATGACACAATTGCGCCTGGATCAAACATATTTTCTGCGCAGTAACTTCTGAACTTCCCCCCTGACTTTTAAGCCACTTCAAGGCATCTGTCAGATTCTTTTCTTCTTTAATCTTTCTCGCTTCTGCGAGAAACTCCATCGTAGGATCATACACTTGCGACCCGCCTTCTGCGGGCATGATTTGTTCAATCCATGCGATAACAGAACCCGCCAGAAAAGGATCGCCATTCTCATAAGTCAACTGCTTTATTTTAGGTAACCGCGATAACAATGACAGGAAATTATCTTCAATAATTTTAGCTGCACTGTTGTATCCAGCTTTGCGAGCGGCTAACGCACTCAGTCGTTGAAGCTCAAAGCAAAATATTCCGCCGGGTTCTAAAAATGCATCTTCGGCAGAAAAAAAAGCTGCTGTCCACTCTTCATTCTCAAAAGCGACTTTCACCTTATTAAGGCTAGACTCTCTTGGGGCGGGAATTCGGGTTTTGCCGCTTTCATTAGGGGGCAACTTTAAGTCTCCCCACTTCATGCTTCTCGATAACCCAGCCATGACGCCGTATTGTTTTTTTTCCCGATAATAACCGAGCAACTGCTTGCTGATCTGCAACAGCTGCGTTTCTGACTGGATAGACGAAACAGTCATGTCAGAGGCAGCTTGATCAGCGTTTCCACCAACAATAGTCAGAGGTTCAGATGTTTTCTGCTGGGGCTCAGGGTCCTTCTCTGCTGGTTTAACTGCTATGTTCTGAGACAACCACTTACGAAGATCCGGCCAGCCATAGTCACTGATTTCAGGCTTAACCAAATTACACAAAGAGTCAAAAGCCGCCAAGGTCGCTTCATACAAATCATTGCCAGCATTTTTAGTATGAGCCTGAACAAATGTTAATACTCTGGATTGTAGTGGCCATCTCAGTGCAGCCTGGCGGGCCTTGCTTTTCTGTGGATGGCATTGATCGCCAAACTTCTCTAGCAAACCATGAAACAGCACAAGACCTTTATAGAAACCATCCAGACCATGAAGGCGACTGGCCGCAAGAACATAATATCCAGCAGCTCGCAAATCTTTTGCGTTCTCTGTCAGAACTTGTAAAGACAATGATTCAATAAGATGGAAATTTATATCCTGGCGTTTTTCAACTTCAGCTTTCAAACTACTAAAAGCTTCGCTATAACGAGGATCGTCACCAACAAAACTGGCGCCAAGGGGAAATAGATAGGGTTCTAACCACTGATTCCATTCAGAATTGCCTTCCATTGCGACGGTCATACCATTTGACTCCAACTAATTGCTACATCCAATAACAAACGCTGCCGATGAGACAGCAACTGTTCCGCCCATTTAAGACCATGATCGAAACCCGATGCTGACTGTGGAGAATACTCATCTTTAATAGAATACGCACCCACCAATTGGTCTAAACGAGAAGCAGTTATCGGCTTTGCAAGAATATTTAGTAATGAAGACTGTTCGTTTAGTAACCAAATAATATCAGGCCGCCACTGCACCGGCCTCACTAATCCAGACAACAGGTGCAGCCAGAACAACATGCTATATGGAGCCAGTTCTGATGCACCTAAAGGCAACTTCAGATCAATATTGAAGTTTTTCTCGAAATAATATTGGATTTGATTTCGCCAACCAGCCAATGCCATCTTCTGAGTCTGAATGTCAGGGCCAACCATTGCAATCAACCACTCCTCAAAAGTCATCTCTGTCATAACTGACATGGAGTCAGACATTAATCGCTTTCCAGAAGGTAACTGCGTTAACAAATGTTGCGATTTCAGCTTTTCCAATACCGGCTCGCCAGGAAGATCCAAAGGCCAGGATAACTCAGGATCCGCCTGCTCAAATATTCTGCTGCTACCGTAAAACAATGATGCCGGTTTAAAATACAGATCAACATCAGAACATCTGACAAAATAAAAAAAAGGATATCTTCGCCCATGACTGTCCTGACTCGGAAACAAATATCCGCTCAACCCCTGCCGGTCATGCCCTCCAACCATCAGAAAACCAATGGCAGAACTTTTTATTGAGGATTGCGGCGTCAAAGCATTTTGCATCAGCATCCAGTCACGAAGGCACATATCCAGGGTCGCAACTTCACGAAACTCGGAGCAATACTTTAGAAAATCAGGGCGACTCTCTAATTTCCCCAGAAAACCAATCTCCACCCTGGCCGTCAAGGGAACCTTTTTTTCTTTGTCACCGCCAAAGCCAAACATTAGCCAGCTCCAAATAGCTTCCGAGGCAATCCGAGATTGCTGAACATACCGGTATTGAGAACACTGCCTTCTCTATCAGCACGGACACGATATTTCACGAAGATGGGCTCTCCCTGCGGACCAAACGACCACTTAAGCTCAAATTCGGTTCCCTGGATATGTTTGACATCAGCCTTCTGTAAGAGTCGGATGAGAGCCCATTGACCACCAACCTCAATAGAAAACGGAGATGGTTGATTTCCCTGACGAACCACAACCCTGGCATTATTATGGTTTTCTGACGGCAACCATAAAAATTCTCTCCATTCCTGCGGTTCGTTGCGATATCGATACGTATTGCCATCTACTTCTATGATGGACTCCGTAACTCCTGGAACAGGGATTGGATAAAGGGCATATGCCATACCCATTTCTGATGCGCCTGGTTTAAACAATGCTCGGGATAATCTATCCGCACCTATCAGACCATCAAAAAACGCAGAATTAAAAGTTAATCCTTGGTTTAACCAAGTGCGACTTCTCCAACGCCCTTTTGAAAACTTAATAAATGGTTCAAGTTCATCCTGAACAAAACGCCAAAGCTCCCCGGTTTGGGGTGTCAGCAATGTTTGGACATCCAGAGGAGCAGCATCTACCTGACTTTGTGAGAATGGAAAACGCCCTTGAATTTTCTCAGCATAAGATTGATATACCTGTGTTTCCCATTGCTGCTGCAGGGCTGCCCGAGCACTACTGAGTAATGCAGCCCAGGTATAATTCAATGGTGCCTTGAAAGGCTTCTCAACCCATTTGCTTGCTCCAGGGTCCATCTCCAACAAAATGTTATTGACCGCGATCCAGGAAGCATAAAGCTGTCTTCCACTTACATCCTTGCCGGCAACCAAAGATTTAGAATATTCTTTTGCCTCCCGGTTAACGTCTGAGGATGCCAGGATAAATTCCAACTCCTCGCCCAATGCTGCAATCGCTTCCTGGTATTGACCCCAGGCTACATTCGTCGAAACGTAGTTGTCTGGTTTAACCAGCTCAGCAAGGGGTTTGGTTGCTGCTCTAAACGCCGGAATAACAGGCACAGGGGCCCTATCCAGCACACCTTCCTTACCAGCAGCATCATTGGCTGCTGCAACTTCTGCAATCAACTGCCGATCAAGCTCTGGCTCTGTTAAGGTCAACTCATCAGCAACACGATTAAACAACTTCAACCATGGGGATTGCTCGTTACCCAGAATCTTTAAGGCCTGAACTGCTTCCGCAAGATTTTTATAAGGCTTGACCGCAGTATTGCGCAGCATCTCCGACCATTCACGAGAAAAATCCTCAAAATACAGATTACGCACATCAGCACGAAGCTGAAGCATCAGTTTTTCATCGAGCCCTTCTTTTGACTGACTCTGCTCGGCACCTAACACCCAGTCGCCCCGACTGGCAGTATCAGTCATCTCATCAATCTGCTTGGAAATATATGTTCTCCAGGCATTTTTTGTATATATACCATCTACCTGCCGGGAAGAACCGATGACAGAACGTCCTTCCCTACCAATGATATTGTCTACGGTTACGACTGGAAATTTGTTCAGCGAAGAGGCGACCAGACGGTCATAAATGGTTTGGGCGTTTGCCTTAGTCGTCAGATTTAGCTGGGAAGCTGTTACCAGATCGACACCGGCCAACCATGGATTGGTATGAGTTTCATCTATATGTCCAAACACTTCTGTCAGATACAAACCCATCATCTCTTGTAGCAGAGGCTGTTGCTCTTTATAGCTAAGCAACAAATCAGTATCACTATAGCTCTCATACCAGATCTGACTTAAATAAGGGTCGAGAAATTCAGTATCCAGTTGGTCCGCATTACTCGTCAGCATTAAGTAGGCTCTTAACGCGAAATAGTATTTATCCTGACTGGCACTTTTTTCAGCTTCCGAAAGCTTGCTCCAGTTTTCCGTATAATTGGTCAATCTAGCCTTTAATGCCGGAACAACATGAGCATTCACAGTATTGGTCAAAGTATCCAGTAACAACCGCTTCATCGGCACAGCATGAGATTCAATTAAGGAATATCGATGTATCAACTGCAGTGGAGAATAGGTTTGTATCTGCTCCAGCCGCTGGTAATGTTGATAAAGTCCAACCAACGCATCCAATTGCTGCTGTTCGGTAGAATTAGGGTCATTAACCCTGCTAATAAGCGTAGATGCCTTCTTTTCATAGTCAGAGATGAGCATCTGGTTGGCGGTATAGGTACTAAATAGCCCAACTCCCGATACAATCAATACTGCTGATATAAAGACAAAGGTAACAACTTTCGCCATTCGGTCCCATCGTTGCTTTTTGCGATTCCCCCTGACTGCATTTTTCAACGGAAAAATAACATCTGAGAAAAACTTATCGATAAAGTAACTGCGGGTTATTGAGTCAGTTCGAGGTAAACTGATATTTACCTTGGAAAACATATTCTTTAAAGCATTTGAACGGCGCTCCAGCAACACCCCTTCCTGGGTACTGGAGGTAAAATATATGCCTGCAAACCACGGGTTTTCATGGTAAGGATTGTTCTTGAATAGTAAGGACAAAAGCTCAGACAGTTTTTCTTTGGCACCGGCAAACTGATTGGGAAACTGGAAAATCTCCACCTTGTCAGAGGTACTTTTTGCCAGATTAATCTTCTGCGCACTTTGCTCCAACAAACGGTGGTAAAGCTGCTCAAGTCTTTCTTCTACCAGATTTAAGATATTGATGGATTTATCTTCAGTATCCTCCAGCAGATACACTCCCCACGGCCGCTTCCTTTCGACCTCGCTTAAGTCATTGAAAAACGCTTCAAATCCTTTCAGCAAATCAACCTTGGTTATTACGATATAAATTGGAAACGTAACACCCAGTTCGGAAATCAACTCATGTAGTCTGTTCTTCAGATATTTGACATGTTGTTCAAGCGTATCCCGATCCGAGGTTAATATCTCATCCAATGGCAAAGCCAGCAAAAGCCCATTAATCGGTAACTTGGAACGACTTGACTTTAACACCCGTAGGAAATTCAACCACTCTTGGTTATCTTCATCACTGGTATAACGACCAGCGGTATCAATCAAAATAGCCTGGTCTGAAAACCACCAGTCACAATCACGAGTACCGCCGATTCCCTGAACATGAAAACGTTCGTCATCCTTCAGCGGAAATTCCAGTCCGGATCTCGCAAACAAAGTACTTTTTCCGGCTGCAGACGGACCGATCACCATATACCAGGGCAAAGCATATAAGGCCCTGTCACCACGATAACGGGCACCGAGGTGCGTAGATTTAAGTGCGGCCAAAACATCGGATATTTTTGCCTGAAAGGTATCAGGACTGCTATCCCCTGCAACACTATCGAGTTGCTTTTTGAATTTGCGCCCACGAATAGAAAGAAACAACAAACGCAGAATCAGGAACACCACAAAGATCAAAACTACCGCCACCATGGCAATGACCTTTAATTTGACAGACGTCAAACCAACGTGTGCGCCCAAAAACCAAATCAACACAAGAATCGCCAATACACCAGCAGCCACCCCTGTCATCTTCGATAACACAAATCCTTTTAAGACATTTATCAACGACTTAAACATCCTTATCACCCTCTTTCACTATACGCAGAGTCAATTCCTTTTGAGTCAACCGCTCAGCACTGTCAACAATGGATCGTTTCATAATAGATCCATAGGCCAGTACCATTGTCACGAGTATTGCAGCCCCAATCGAAACCATAACCCAATAAGGTTGGCTACCACTGATTCTATATACCAGCTTACTTTCCGGAACAGCAGAATCCGCCAACTCTCTGGGAACCGCTCCTTGCGAATCCTCTAGCTGTGACCGCAGTGACACCAGGTAGGCTTGCAATTGGTCGTATCCTTTAATTCGATACACTCCCTGATATCCAAACTGTAGACAGGTGTAAAAAAGCCCAATCACCAGGCGGTTTTTGGCAAACTCCTGGCGCAATTCATTTAAACGGTTAAAAAATACCTCACCGGCGTTACTTTCACCAAAATACTCAATACATAGAGGCTTAACCATCCAGTCGAACTTTTTTGGCCAGCGGGAGGACATGACCAATTCATCCACATAGGCAGCCATAGCAAACCGGATATCTCGGGTAATTGTAGCTGGCCATTGTTTTTCAAACGCTCTGCGCTCGAGATCAATAAATGCCTGCTCAATATCCACTCGCAGAGATTCCGGTACCTGATCAGCAAATTCAGGAATATTCAAAGGCTCAACCAGATTAAAAATAGGTGCTGTACTTTCAACCAATGTCGCTTCCATTTCGCACAACGATTCTTCCATAACACTTATTCCTCAACAGCAATCAATTCGACCTTGGCCTTTGCAAATTCTCCGAAAGCAAACGCAGAAAATTGCTGGTCACGACAGATACTCGCCCACACATCCCCACTTTTTGTAATCAAGAAATATTCATAGCCGGATTTAATGCGTATTTTTTGAGGAACGCGCTGAGTATGAACCAGTTGAACCCCTGGTGTGGCACTAGCCACCATATTTTCAATCAGAGATGGAGATGCAACTTTAAAGAAGGTGGGGAATTGAGCAATCCATGAAGTATCGCTGGCATCAATATAAACCGACAAGTAAAACGAACACTTATCAAATGCTTCTTGGGAGATTTTTGTGGATTGGAATCGCCCGGGAGACAAAGCCTCAATTGCGATACCAGCTTCAGCCCGTTTACGCTCAGCACCTAAAACAGCCCGTACTGACTGATATAGTGTATTAAAAGACCTAGTCAGATCGTCGTGTTCATAAGTACCACTAAAAGGCACTTTTTCAGGAGCAAGGTGCAGAGCAATACGATCGTGATAGCGCCGCAGCAAGCGATAGAAATCAATCACCGGTACTGCCTTGTTGTCGCCCATCACCCGCAGTTCTGCCAGCGCCTCAGTCAACTCCGACTGCAACAGAAAATCGGCCAGATCAGAAGACAAAAAAGAACCAACATCTCCAAGCCCAACACGCTTCTCGTGCAAAGACCTAAACTGAGACTGCAATATATCGATGACGCTGCCCAATTGCTCAGATAACACTGGCGCAGCATCCAGGCTCAAGACAGGAGGGATATAGTTTTTGTCCAACTCAAAAGCATTATCGTAACTACGAATCACCCTAACGACATTCAGTGAAATATTATTGGCACGGTCTTCACCTGAAATATGCAAATGCATATTAGGTTGACCAAGCAATACATCACGTTTTCTTGATGGATCATACTGATCAGGCACATCAACATGCTCTGAGTGCCATCCGACAGCACTGCCAGATGGAGCATAACCAGTGATACTGTCAGCCATATCATTACTGGGAAAAGAGAGCGCAAATACCTGAGATTCTGAATTCAGTGTCGACAGATCGTAGCTGACCGGTTTGTCATACTTCCGGTCATAATCAATCAAGCTACCATCTGGAAAAACGGCCAGGCATCTCACAAGTTCAAGACGACTGTTCTGGAGAGCTGCTTCATTCCATTCGAGCTCTTTAACTCCCCAGAAATGCGGCTCATATATTCTTGTCTTTAATTTTTGATAATGAGACTGGTAGGTATCCCAGGCTTGAAAATGTTGCTGTCCAAGAAATACACCTTCAGCCCAAATGACTTTGCGAAAACCTTTCATAAACGATCCCTGAATACAGAAACCCAGAACCCTTTTCAGACCTCCAGGTTTTAATAATTCTATCTAATGATTGAGCAGGAAGAACTATCGGTACTGCATATTGATGTTAGATCCTGTTACGTTCAGCTTGAGTTTTGCAGACTTGCTGAACACTCCGGATTTAACTTTTTGATATACCTTCCATGAACCTTCCCGTGAGCGGAAGAAGGCCATTACGCCAACATATTCGGCACCGCGCTTCTTATCAATATTCAGAACCCCCTCGAAACCTGGCTGAACAGTGAATTCATGAACTGAAATCAATGTATCAGCAAGCATATCGGGACCTGTTTTCCAAAGCTCATCGTAGGGAGCACGATCAAACAGGCGAGGATCTGTCAATTGATAAACCCGCACGATAACAGCGTAATTATTTCCTTGAACATCAGGATTCAGAGTCTCTGAGGACTCTACTTGGAATTTCAAATTGGATGTTGCACAAGAACTGAACAACACAATTGAGATTAGAACGAGTATAGTGGTTTGGAACAACTGTTTGAGCATCCTAGCCCTTCTCCACGCCAGATTTCCAGCAGTTAATAATTAATGGGTTAATCATATGGTATCTAACAAGCCCGCAAAAGTTTGTGATATGGTTCCTGTATTTTAAAAACCAGCGATAATTCTTTTGGCACTATGACGCGATCCAGGAAAACAGCATAGTGTGACAGACCTTCTAAGTAAAGCCTCACAGCATAAGACCATTGCTTCCAACTTATGCACCAAGGAATGATACGCAACCTGCAGGAATAGAAAAGCAAAATCCCCATAACAGGCAACTTACCCCAGGGTCGCTGATGTATATTATTTAGACTATTAAGACAAGGCAGCATCGTTGATATATCCGCTGGAACGGATGTGCCTTATCCTTGTGTAACAATGATCGAGACATAAGATGTGCCGCCCCAAACCGGAGCTTATAAAACAGAAATGACCGATCTGAGCGATACTCTGCCCTTCCCAAATTGACGCCACCGTCCATTGTTCGACGACTCATTCACAAGCACTGGAACCAAGAAGCACCGATATTGTGAACCCTTGCATGGCGCAATCATGCATCCCTTTATTATTTGATATCCACAATTCTGCCTGACTCTTTCAATACCAGGAGGCCTTGAATTTGTTTCAGACAGGAAGCCAAGTAAAGTTCACCAAACAAATTCAGATGATTCAGGAGGTGGTACAAGTTGTATAGTAGCTTTCGATATCTATATCCATCATCCAAAGGCCAGACCTCCTGGTATTCGCGATAAAACTCCGCATCAAACCCAGAAAATAATTCAGTCAGCGCAACATCTGTTTCCCGGTCGCCAAAATAGCATGCGGGATCAAATATTACTGGCGTGGTGTCCTTGAGATACCCTTTGTTACCACCCCACAGATCTCCATGCAACAAAGAAGGAACAGGCTGATGATCATGTAGCAGTTGCTGACAAACATCATTCAGAGGACGAACATATTTCTCTACTGCGCTCGAAAATCCTTGATCACAAGCCATCTGTAACTGAGGTAATAGCCGATTGTTCCACCAGAATACAGACCACCTTTCCTCTGCTGTATTTTTCTGAAACGTACGACCGATATAGTTATCATATTCAAGCCCATAAACTGACCCCGTGTGTCGATGAAGTGCCGCCAACCGCCGCCCCAGCTGGCAATCATGGGTACTTCCAGCCAAATCAAGATACTCCATCACAAGCAATGTATCATTTTCGTGAAAAGACACAGATTTTGCCTCTGGTACACGAATTTCAGCTCTTGCATGCAGTAACTGTAAGTTTTTGAATTCTGCCCGCAGTAAGTCGCCATCCTGCGCAGAACATCGTTTGACGAACAACGGGCCAATATTAGTCTGTGCTTTGAAGCTGTCACAAATATCCCCGCCACTGACTCGGCTCAACTGTCGGACCTGCACCGCCTGACCCATCACAACAGACATTTCCGTACCAACGATGCTCGCAATTCGTTTAATCATCGGGGTTGACCTCTTTATCATCAGAATCAACAGATAGTCGGAATCAGGACGTCACATCACTTAGGCGGTCGACCTTACGTAAGGCTGGAAACCATCGCATCCATAGCCCGACAATCAGTATCGTCCCAACACCCCCAATTATTGCCGCCGGTACGACTCCAAACCAGGCCGCGGTAGTACCGGATTCAAATTCTCCCAGCTCGTTCGAGGCACCGATAAATAGCATATTAACCGCGCTGACCCGCCCCCGCATGGCATCAGGAGTAGCCATCTGAATCAGACTGGCGCGAACATATACACTCACCATATCGCTGGCCCCAATAATGAACAGCGCCGATAACGACAAGACAAAACTGGTTGAAAGCGCGAATACCACTGTCGCCAAACCAAATACAGCCACACTGGCAAACATTATCAATCCTGCATGACGCCTGATGGACAAATACCCGAGGAAAATACCGACGACAAACGCTCCGGCCGCCATTGCACTGCGCAATGCTCCCAACCCACCAGGGCCCACATGGAGTATGTCCTTCGCATAAATTGGCAACAGGGCAGTAGCACCTCCCAATAAAACCGCAAACAGATCCAGTGACAATGCTCCGAGCACAATTGGGCGATGACGGACATAACTAACCCCTTCTTTCAAACGCTCCAATGCCGACGCACCCGAAGGGCCTTTTTGCTGTTGAAGCTGTGGGGTTATAAAGTAAATAGCCAGCGCCCCAATACAGAACATCACACTGCATAGACCAAACGCAAAATCCGCCCCAAGCAGATACACAAGCCCACCAAGAGCCGGGCCAGCGATGACCGCAATTTGAAAAGCCGAAGAGTTCCAGGCAATTCCCTGAGGTAACAGTTTTTTGGGAACAACCAGCGGAAGCAGAGACTGCATGGAGGGTCCGGCAAATGCCCTGCCGATGCCAAATAATGCCAGCGCAGCATAAAAGGGCCACAAAACATCGGTATGGAACAATGTCAGCATTAGCAGGATGATCGCCGCACAGCCCTGAATCAGCCAAGCTAACGTTAACAGCAACCGTCGATCAAAGCGATCCGCCAAGTCTCCCGCAGGCAACGTGAACAATGCCATAGGAACAAACTGAGCCAGCCCGACATACCCCAGAGCCAGAGGATCATTCGTCAACGCATAAAGATGCCAAGCCACGACAACCGCTTGAATCTGCATAGCAATTGTGCCGATCAAACGACCTGCAGCCAGATTTAAAAACCCTGGACAATCGATTAACCGCCCGGGAAAGGGATCTTTTTCTTGTGACACGATGGTTCTCAAATCAGAAAGGAAAGTACCGCAAGTCACTTCCGCTACAACCGCCTATTCAAGTTTTTTCAGCAGTTAGGGAAGGTGCTAAAGAGAAAATTTTGCGAAAGGCAAATATATGCAGTCAATATCTGCCATTCACAACGCCGGGTTCAACTACCGTGACGGCGGGTTGAATTACGAATAACCAGCTCGGGTTTAAAGCGCAAAACAACGTCATCCTGTTGTTCACCTGACAACTGCAAAGCCATCAGACCAGCCTGACGACCAAACTCAGAAACCGGGATGATCACCGAAGTCAAAGACGGCTCCACGTAACGGGCCATGATAATGTCATCATAGCCAATGATACTGACATCATTCGGGACAGAAACCCCTTTACCTTTTAACCATCCCATCGCACCAATGGCCATATGATCATTATGTGCAAAAATAGCGGAATAAGAGAGATTACGCTCCTGAAGCTCCTTAACTGCGACCTTGCCACCCTCTTCGGTATAATCGGATTCGACAATAAGATGCTCTTTATAATCGACTCCGGCTTCCGTGAGTGCACGACGATAGCCGTTTAAGCGGGAGCGGGAATCACTTTTGTAGATCGGGCCAGCAATACATGCAATGGAATGATGTCCCTGTTCAAGCAAATGTTTAGTGGCAATATAACCACCCAGTTCGTTATCAATGGAAATACACTGTTCTTCCATTGTGGGAACCAGTCGATTAACGATAACCACCGGTATCCGCAATTGTTCACTCAGTTCAATCAACTTATCGTCAGGCATCGCATCGAGGTGCAGAATCAAAACATCCACTCGCCGCTGTAACAAAAATTCGATAGCCTCACTTTCGCTTTCGACCGTACCATGACTACTGGTAATAATCAGATGTTTGTCAGCCATACGCACAACCTGCTCTGCAGACTGCATCATCTCACCAAAGAACGGACCACTTAAGTCCCCAACGACCATACCAACGGTCTGTGATTTGTTCGTTGCCAGAGAGCGAGCAAAAGAGTTTGGCTGATAACCAAGTTCTTTCATGGCAGCAAGTACTTTTTTGCGAGTCTCGTCAGATACCCACCGGCTACCGTTAATTACCCGGCTGACGGTCGCTACAGAAACACTTGCATACTTGGATACATCGCGGATTGTGATCATGCAGATATTCCCTGCTATTGGTGTTGAGTGCCAAACATTTAATTAGAGTGATGCAATAGAATATAGCGCACCACATAATGACGGAGCTGTGCCGTACATTCTAGCCAGCAGACAGCAAATATCATAGTGCCATGTGCCTGATGATGAAATTAATGTGACTAAAATCTCTCCCCATGCAGGCGACGGGCTGACCACCTACCCACCACAAAAGAAAGATGGGGAGAGAAGTCAGATCACCCCATGGTCACCGTGACCCGATGCTCAGTACCCGGTTCAAACATAGGCAGAATATTACCCGTTATAGGTTCGCCATCTACAACAACGGAAGTCACGCCCTTGCTGACACTTTTCGGATTAAAGATATCGATGTGGTAAGTCACATCCCTGAACTGCCTGACGACAGAATAGTGGGTCCAGGCTTTTGGTATGCAGGGGTCAACCTGTAGTCCATCATATTGTGGTTTGATACCAAGAATAGCCTGAGTAATGGCTACATAATTCCAGGCAGCGGTACCTGTTAACCAGGAATTTTTGGCCTGTCCCGGAGTTGCTGCTTCTTTGCCGGCAATCATCTGGGCATACACATAAGGTTCGGTTTTATGCAGCCGGACTTTATCATCCTGATAGGCGGGAGCAATCTTGGTGTAATATTCAAATGCACGATCACCATTACCCTGAACGGTTTCACCAATCATGATCCACGGGTTGTTATGACAGAAAATTCCACCATTTTCCTTATAGCCCTGAGGATAAGTAGAAATTTCACCGTACTCGACGTAATAGCGTGTAAAAGCCGGATAATTCAGCACAATGCCATAATCACAAGCCAGATATTTATTGACCGAATCAAGAGACTTACTGACCAACCCCTCCTTCAGACCAACACCAGCCATCGTGCAAAAACCTTGTGACTCGATAAATATCTTGCTTTCCTCTGCCTCATGAGTGCCGATCTTTTTACCAAATGCATCATAAGCACGAAGGAACCATTCACCATCCCAGCCGTGCTTTTTGATGGCTTCAATCATCGCATCAATATGCCCACTGGCTCTTTCGGCCTCTTCATGTTGGTCCCGATAACGACATAACTCGACATAATCGTTACCAAACAAAACGAACTGACCGGCTATCATGACAGATTCAGCACGACCACCCTCGCGGTTTTCTGTTGTCTGAAAACTCTCATTGGGCTCCATGGAAAAACAGTTCAGATTCAAGCAATCATTCCAGTCCGCACGGCCAATCAGAGGTAATCCATGCTCACCCAGATTACGGGTTACAAAGTTAAAGGAACGACCCAAATGCTCAAATAATGTTGCACAATTGTTTTCATCATTATCAAAAGGTACTGACTCATCAAGAATGGAAAAATCACCGGTTTCTTTCAGATAAACAGTTACCGCCTGCACCAGCCACATGGGGTCATCATTAAAGTTACCACCAATGGCCGCATTTCCCCGTTTGGTCAACGGTTGATATTGATGATAAGCGGAGCCATCTTCAAACTGAGTAGCCGCAATATCGAGAATACGTTGACGAGCCCGTTCTGGTACCAGATGAACAAAGCCGATCAAATCCTGATTGGAATCGCGGAATCCCATGCCACGGCCAATACCGGACTCAAAATAGGATGCCGAACGTGACATATTGAAAGTCACCATATTCTGATACTGATTCCAGATATTTACCCCTCGATTCAATCGCGGATCATCGGTCGTCACAATGTATTTGTTGAGCAGATGATCCCAGTAATCCTTGAGTTCCCGGAATGCCAAATGAACCTGATCAACGCTGTTGAAACGGTCAATCATGTCTCGTGCTTTGCTCTTGTTGATAATGCCAGGTTCTTCCCATTTCTGGTCTTCGGGCATTTCGACATAACCAAGAGTAAAGATCAGTTCTTTCACCTCACCGGGTGCCAGAATGATTTCCAGATAATGGGACGCAACCGGTGACCAACCATGAGCAATGGAGTAATTGGACTCACCTTTATCAACTACGGCCGGGGTATCGAAACCATTATGTTCACCGAGAAATCCATCCCGATCGGTATCAAAACCGTCTACTTTCTGGTTCACAGAATAGAACGCATAATGATTTCTACGCTCACGATATTCGGTTTTGTGATAAATCACAGAATCTTTAACTTCCACCTGACCGGTAGAAAAATTACGCTGAAAATTGGTCATGTCATCTTCAGCATTCCACAGACACCACTCCACCAACGAAAACACTTTAATGGTTTTGATCTCATCACTGAGGTTAGTCAGTGTCATCTGTTGAATTTCGATGTCTTCATTACGGGGAACAAAAAACAATACTGAGCTGCGCAGTCCATTTTTCTCTCCGGTAATACGGCTATAACCCATACCATGGCGACATTCGTATTTGTCCAGAGGTGTACGCATAGGCTTCCAGCCGGGCGACCAGGCCACATCGCCATCTTTGATATAAAAATATTTACCACCGGTATCGACCGGAACATTGTTATAACGATAACGGGTGAGACGACGGAACTTGGCATCCTTATAAAAACTGTACCCACCTCCGGTATTCGACAGCAATGAAAAAAATGCCGTATCCCCCAGATAGTTTATCCATGGGTATGGTGTTTTGGGCTCCGTGATGACGTACTCCCGATGGGCATCATCAAAATAGCCGTATTGTCTTTCTGCTTGTATCGACATAATGAACTCACCTGCACAATCATTTGTGCGTTTTAATTCTTACCTGCCACAGCGCCTGCTGCACCCCTGATTTCTGCATTAGGACCGAGCATTCGTTTCTGCTCATTTGTATTCCACGCCCAATAAACTGCTTCAATCCCGTCTATTACCGTTAGGCAATTTTGACGGCGGATATTTAATCGCATAATCTCGCCCCTGTAAACGGTTACATATAAACTGATATAAGTCTTTACCTGATCACTGAACAAGAGAGGGGAGGCCAGAAATCAAGCCGATTCCCTGACGACAACCTGATCCAACTCACTGCCGGCACGAAAGAGAGAACAAGAATATTTATCAATCTTATTCAGGTCAGATATGACACCAACCTGATAACTTCTGAAAACCGTTAGGTAGGCTATAGGCAAAAACTACACTGCTGAAAATGCAGCCACGCTTGATACCAGAGTGTGCCGGCAATCGACCACATAACAGCAGCGATCAACACATCCAGAACTTTCCAGGCTATTGGTTGGCTGAATAACGGACTCAATCGGACAGCACCGTAAGCCAACATAAAGAACCATACTGCCGAAGCTGAAACAGCACCAAAACCGAACCAGTAGCGCAAAGGAGCCTCATACTGACCACCGATACTCCCTACCAGCAATACCGTGTCGAGATAAACATGTGGATTCAGCAATGACAATCCCAGCGTTACAGCAATCGCACTGGAGTGTGATTGCAAAGATATCGCACTACGTTCCATTCTTTGAGACGTTATGGCACTCCGTAACGACCGGGCACCATAAACCGTAAGAAACAATGCACCTCCCGCCGAAGCGACCAATAACAATACCGGATTCGATGAAATCAACACCCCCAACCCTGTAATACCGGAAAAAATCAGCCCCATATCCAGCAACGTACAGGTTACGGCAATGGTTCCGATATATTGCCGCCGTACCCCCTGGGTCAGCACAAACGCATTTTGGGCACCAATTGCCACAATCAGACTTCCCCCGGTCATAAACCCCTTAAGAAAAACCGCTACAAAATCCATCAACGAAATACCCTCACTCAATGTTGGCAGAAGTGTATTTCTTTACATAAAATCAATTAAATTAATAATTTTACGGATTCATTAATAATACTAATGATAGATATTCGCCAATTACAGGCTCTGGCTTGTGTAATAGATGAAAAGGGGTTTGATAAGGCAGCCAGGAAGCTCGGACTCACTCAGTCTGCGGTGTCTCAGCGAATCAAACAATTAGAACGACAGCTCGGAAAAGTTCTATTGATACGCTCCACTCCGCCAAACCTGACTCATGACGGACATATCGTGATGAAATACTTTCGGCAGATGGAGCACCTCCAACATGAGATGCTCAACCACTACCAACCGCCTGCCGGACAACTACGCACACTGGCAATCGGAGTCAACGCCGACAGCCTGGCCACCTGGTTACTAGACGCACTGGACCCCTTGATCAAATCCGAACAGTTATTGATTGATATCAGAGTCGACGACCAGGATCGTACTCACGACCTGCTTCTCAGTGGTGAAGTACTGGGGTGTGTCAGTTCAAGCAACTCTCCTGTTAATGGATGTAACTGCTACAGCCTTGGCACTATGACTTACCTGTGTCTGATCGCACCGGAATTCAAACAGCGTCATCAAATTTACGACGATATTTCCGCCACTCAGCTACAAACTCTGCCATGCCTCGAATTCAACCAGGAGGATGGTCTGGAAAAGCGCTACCTTGAGCACTACTTCGGCATTACCGGGCCAGTTCCCACCCACCGCATCCCATCCGTAGAGTCCTACCTGGATTTTATTTGTCGTGGCCACGCATGGGGCATGATTCCCGCCCCGCAGGCTTATCCAGCCATAGCAAACGGAGACCTGATAGAACTGAAACCCGGCACCGACCTGCAAGTTCCACTGTTTTGGCATATTTGGGACCTGAAAAGCGAGCTCAGCCGCAAACTTACAGAAACCCTGACCCGTTATGCTGGTCACTTCGTCCACTGAACACAGGAAAGAATCCCACGCCGCCAGTGCACCAGATATCCCATCACCATTCCCCAGAATGCGCTGCCAATACCAAACACGACAACCCCCGATACCGTCGCCAGCAGTGTGACCAGTGCAGCCTCACGGTCTTCTTCATCACACAGGGAAACCAACAGACTGCTGGCAATCGTTGGCAATAAGGCCAGCCCAGCCAAAGTTGCCAGATATGCAGCGGGAACGGACGCAAAAAAGGCAACCACAGTACCTGCCATCACCCCCAACAATAAATAGAATACGCCTGCAGAAATGGCGGCAATATACCGTTTATCTTTATCGGCATGGGCATCTTCCGTCACACAAATCGCAGCGGTAATCGCAGCCAAATTTAAAGCAAAAGCACCAAAAGGTGCCAACATCAAGGTAGTGGCACCGGTCCATTTCAGCATCGAAGAACTGGGAGCGCGGTAACCGCTACTCACCAATACCGCAATACCGGGGAGGTTTTGGGAAGCCATGGTCACCAAAAATAATGGCACTGTCAGACTCAGAAAAGCCCGCAGTGAAAATTCCGGTGACTGCCACACCGGGTAGCCGAAACTCAGGCTTAATGTCTGCACCTGAATCTGACCCTGCATCCACGCGACCACCAATCCCAGTACGGCCACGACCAGAACCGCATACTTAGGTTGCCATAGACGAAACAAGAAATAGCTACCAATCATACTGAGTACCAGCACTGGTTGCTCTGTTATCGCCGAAAAGACACGAATACCAAAGGGCAGCAACACCCCTGCCAACATAGCGTTGGCAATGGCGGGTGAAAGCGAGCGGGTCAGGCGTTCAAACTGACCGCTCCAGCCAGCCAACAATATCAAGACTGCGGTCATCACAAATGCACCAATGGCCTGTTCAAGACTAAAACCCGCCAAACTGGCAATGAGAGCTGCGGCTCCGGGTGTAGACCATGCGGTAACCAACGGAATACGATGCTGTAATGACAAGCCGATGGAAGTAATCCCGATTCCCAGCCCTAACGCCCAAAGCCATGAAGCAGCTTGCTCACCAGAGGCACCAGCTGCCTCTGCGGCCTGAAACACCACCACGGCTGAACTGCTAAACCCCACAATGACTGCGATCAGACCAGCACAGATGTTACTGACAGACAAATCCCTGAACATTCAGAATCTCCAAAATACCAATTAGCTGACGCAGCCTATCACCGTGCGTTATAACGCACAAGAAGATTAATCTAACGCTAAGCAAAAAAGAACTACGCTAACCTCAGAACCTCCCTGCCAACACATTTACAACGATAATTCATCTATGGATCCAGCCGAAAGTTATCACGAAAACTTAATGCCACATAATGTCACGCGTGAGATATTCATTAACGCATGTGTTATAACTTGCCTGTTTATTCACCCCGTAGATAACAGACGGTGATATCGAATCAACAGCATTGGAGTCATCTTGATGGAATTTTCGCAAAAGGTTGCCAGTGGCCTTAAAGAACTCAGAAAACAAAATCAATGGAGTCTGGATACCGCCGCCAAGAAGACGGGTGTCAGTAAAGCGATGCTGGGTCAAATCGAACGAGGTGAATCTAGCCCTACTCTCAATACCCTCTGGAAGATTGCACGCGGCTATGAGCTATCATTATCACAATTGATGGCACTGACTGCCGGTACAGAAGGCAATCGCTCTGGCACCTTATATCAACCTGCCGGCAGCCTGTTACGGGTACAACCATTAATACCCTATGATCCACAAATGAAAATTGAGTTGCTGCAACTGGAACTGATGCCAGGATACATGCGCAAATCGACAGCTCACGAACCCGGCGTCATTGAACACGTGATGGTCATCAGTGGCCATTTATCGATACTCAGTGAAGATATCTGGCACCCACTTCAGCCCGGCCAGACGTTTCATTTTGATGCCAATCGCGAACACGGGTATCGCAATGACTCCGATCTCGAAAGCACTATATTTCACAACCTTATTTTTTATCCCCAGGGGCGCATTCAGCTAAATTCCAACGACTCCTGAACAATACTCCCCTGCCCGCAACATCAGAGTGATCAGTCACGATATGATTCTGTTCTGCACTTAAGTTTGTTTTAAGGCTCCGCAATTAAGCTGGCGGTAATTTATTAACAAGAGCGCAGAACATGACTCAACCTAGCAACACGACCATTAAAGTCTGGGATCCTCTGATTCGGGTATTTCACTGGTCCCTCGCCAGTTTTTTCATCATCGCCTATCTGACCGAAGGCGAAGTTATGCCATTACACGCTTATGCCGGCTATGGGATCGTCTCTCTGGTGGCCTTCCGTCTGATCTGGGGCATAATCGGCACTCATCATGCCCGGTTCCGCAACTTCGTGACCGGTCCAGGCACAACCATCAACTACCTCAAGGACATTACCCAAGGTAAGGCCAAACGCTTTATTGGCCACAATCCTGCCGGTGCTGCCATGATCGTAGCACTGTTGCTGATGGTCACCCTGACCGCCTTTTCAGGCATGGCACTGCTTTCTGTCGACGGTGAAGGTCCTCTGGCCAATAGCTTTTTTGCCACCATGAACGAACATGACCTCAAAGAGGTTCATGAATTGTTTGCCAACCTTACAGTTTTACTGGTCGCCTTACATGTTGCCGGAGTCATTGCCAGCAGCTGGCTACACAAGGAAAACCTGGTCAGAGCCATGTTAAATGGCAAAAAAAGCAGTGATCACACCTCTCATTGATCGGAGCCAGCCATGTCGACTCATCTGCTCAAAACACTCATTTTACTATCGACCATCATGGCTGGTTCGGCCTATGCAGACAGTACTGTAGATAATCTACTGACCGCCTTTAGCCAGCAGGGGGCAGGACCATTTACAGCCGCAGCCGGAGGTGAACTCTGGCAGCAGGATCATAATGGCCGCAGTTGCTCTTTGTGTCATGGTCAGGATGTCAGTAAACCTGGCAAGCATGCCAATACCGGCAAGCTCATCGACCCAATGGCCCCATCGGTAAACCCGGACCGACTGACGGACCAGGCAAAGGTTGAAAAATGGCTGTTTCGCAATTGTCGCTGGACCCTTGGGCGGGAATGCACAGCCCAGGAAAAAGGCGATGTTCTGACGTGGTTAAGTCAACAATAAGGTAATCAAAATATGAATACGGAAATGAACAAATGGCAATGGTTCGTGGGCGTCCTGATAATGGGCCTGGTTCTGACCGTCAGTATCAGCAGTATGGTATTCGCTGCCGGACCGTTATCCAGCCTCTTCGGCGAACATGAAGATGACGAAGACGAAGACGATGGTCTGACTCTGGCGTTCAACGACCGGTCGCTCGTCACCCCAAATGCCACTTATTCGGAGGAATGCGGGGCCTGCCATATGGCTTATCCTGCCAAGCTGCTTCCAATGTCAAGCTGGACTCAAATCATGAATGGACTGGATAACCACTTCGGGGATAATGCCGAACTGGACGATACCACCCGACAAACGATTCTGAGCTATCTTGAACAGGAGTCGAATCGCAAAGGCAGAATTGGCAGAATCCTCAGCAAACTGCCAGCAAATCCGCCACTGAGAATTACTGAATTGCCATACCATAAGCGCAAACATCATGAGATTCCGAAAAAAATGGTTCAGAACAACCCCAAAGTAGGTTCACTGAGCAACTGTAACGCCTGTCACGACAAGGCAGAACAAGGTATTTTTGATGAAGATACGGTGGATATTCCTGGTTTTGGCCATTGGGATGATTAGCCCTCAGGGGCACTCTCACGAACGGGAAGATGACGAAGCCCACGATCGCGATAGTGATCGCGTTCATAGCTGGGTCAAGGAAGGCAAAACCCTACCTCTGACCCAGATTCTCAAGAAAAACAAGATCGAAGGCCGGTTGTTGGATGTAGAGGTCAAAAAACAGGGGGACACCATCATTTATGAACTGGAGATCATTAACCCAGATTCGGTGGTTTATACACTGAAAGTGAATGCACGCAATGGCCAATTGATGAACAATCACCATAACTCTAATCAGGACAATCAGATTTGAAACTGCTGCTGGTCGAAGACGACATCACCCTGGTACAACAGCTGAAACCCAGACTGAACCGCGCCGGGTATACCGTAGAGGTCGCCAATAACGGTGTGGATGGAGAGTTCCTGGGTACCGAAGAAGCTTTTGACATTGTGATTCTCGACCTCGGGCTACCCCAAAAAAACGGCCTGGAAGTGCTACGACACTGGCGCCGGCTAAACCTGAACATGCCGGTTATTATTCTGACCGCCCGCGATGCCTGGCATGAACGGGTTGATGGCCTAAAAGCCGGTGCCGACGACTATCTTGGCAAACCATTTCACGGAGAAGAACTGCTGGCACGTCTGGAAGTGCTGATCCGACGCCGCTTTGGCAGCAGTGGTAGTCAGCTATGTTGTTCTGGCATCACTCTGAACACTGATCGGCAACAAGTGACCAACGGCGATGGAGAAACGTTTGAACTGACCGGAATCGAATACCGGTTGCTACACTACCTGATGAGCAATCCCGGAAAAGTCATTTCCAAAACCGAACTCAGTGAACGAATGTATGAAGAAGACCAATTGAAAGACAGCAATGTGATCGAGGTATATATTAACAGGCTGCGCAAGATGCTCGGTAAGTCCACTATCGAAACCCGACGTGGTCAGGGCTACTGCTTTAAATTTCAATAGGGCGGCACGTGTATTCCCTTAAACGCAATCTGCACATCAATCTGCTGTTGACCATTTCTCTACCACTGATCATTCTGATCTCGGTACTTGCCTACAGTTTTGAAAAATTTACGCTGAACTATATTGAAAGTCGGCTGCTACATGATGCAGACAATATCATCACCGCACTGAGCCTGGATGATCAGCAACACTGGCAACTGAATAGCAAGGTTCTGTCTGACCTCTATCTGCGTGTTAATTCCGGTCACTATTTTGTCGTCAAGGCCGATGATCAGACATTCCGCTCCCGCTCTCTGTTTGATCTCGATATCACACCTTTCTGGGAAAAAAACCATTGCCAGGAAATCGATGAACAATGGTATGCCTGCTTGGTTTCACTGACCAAGAACGACCGGCCGGTGAGCATTTGGGTTGCAGAGGATATCCGACCTATCGAACAGTCCCAGCGCGGGATTGTGCTACTGGTTATCGTCATGTCGATTTTTACCATGCTGCTGCTGGCTTATCTGCAATATCGGGTACTGGAGCGCGGATTCAGCAAATTGGATACCATCCGACAAATGGTCAGAAACATTCATCTGGGGGAATCCAAACCCGATTCGCAAAAACTGCCGATCGAAATTCAGCCACTGATGGACGAGATAGAACGCTTACTGGCCCAACTCGAACAACGCATCCAACGTTCCAGAAATGCTGTTGGCAACGTCGCTCACGAACTCAAACGCCCGCTTCAACGTTTTCGTTCTCTGCTGGAACACTTACCAACAGACCAGGAAACCGAAGGCGAACGAATCTTGTCGGAATTCCATCATATTATTGAACGGGAACTGAAACGTGCCCGAATTGCCGGCATGGCCACACCAGGACGGTACGCGGTTCTGAACGAAGATATTGAACAACTGATCAAGATCTTCAATACCTTATATCCAAACATAAAAAGCTCTGTCAGTTATCCTCAGCAACTGGTTATCCCTCAGGATCGCGATGATATTTTGGAACTGCTGGGCAATCTACTCGACAACGCTAATAAATTCGCCCACAGCCATATTTACCTTTCCATCACCAGCACATCTCAGGGCTGGAAAACCATTATAGAAGATGATGGAAGAGGCGTTTCCGAGTCCGACCTACAGATGATCACCAACCGCGGGATAAGACTGGATGAAAGCATTTCCGGACACGGCCTTGGCTTATCCATGTGTCACGATATCGTTAACGGATACTCAGGAAAGATGACTTTTTCCGTCTCATCCCACGGTGGATTAAAGGTGGAGGTTTTCATGCCTCTATCTGACGCCTAACATTTTCCACTATACTGCTGACTATAAACACATTCGGGATTATCTCCATTACCACCATAGGGCCTTTCCGCCTTGGTATGTACGTGTTGTCACGGTTTTCCCGTTTTAATCACCATCAATAAGACATTCTGTAGCTAGGACCAAAGCCGATGCTTTGCTTAATCATCCGGCTTGGAAGAGGTTAATATGTCCAATCGTATTTACCACCAGAATCATCAAACCGTAGCGCCAAAAGACAGTCATCATCTGTATCAACTGGAACGGTTACGGCAATGGCTTAGCAAAGCTCTGATTCACGGCAAAAACGAGACTTCACTACTAATGGAGGTCTGTCGTCTGGTTGTGGAAGTTGGCAACTATCCCAGTTGCAGCCTCATAATGTATACACCGGATCAGAACTTCGAACGGGGTGCACGCTATCCCGATAGTTCACCAGCACACTCTGAGTTCGATCACTCACTCTATGAACAGGCATTGCACGATCTCCGGACTTATCATGTCATACACCCGGAACAGCAAACACCGCCCGCTTCCTTCAACAAACAGCCAGTCATATTAATACCGCTGTCCGACCTCAGCTCCACCATATTCGGAATCCTGGAAATTTGCCTGCCATCCGCAGAACAGGACCTGCGGGAGAATTCCATGCTGAAAGCCATTGCCGATGACATTGCCTGTCGCCTGTCCGAGTTACGGCAGATTAACGGCTACCAGCAACAGATCAAACGCCTGAATACCGAGAAAAAGCGTCAGGGTGAGTTTTTAAGCTATCTGCAACGCATCGATCAGATTACCCGGATTCTGCAATCAGCAGGTGATCCCCAATACATTATGCGCAGAGCATTGGATTTGATCCTGGACATTTTCAGAGTCAGTAAAGCCTTATTGTCCGGCCCATGCGATCCGGCCGCAAAATACTGGAGCATCAGAGTCATGGCTCACACGGATGAACAGCCTCCTCTCATGAAACAAAACAGCCAGTACCCACTGTTGGAAGAAGGAGTCGACTTTTTCAACCGCCTGCTGGCCAGCCAGGACCCGGTAATGTTTGGTGAAGGTTCAGAGCAGCCCGTTCCCTCACAATTACAGCAACAATACGATAATCCGCCGCCTATATCCGGCATGGCAATCGCCGTTTATCCGTTGACAGGAGAACCATGGACACTGACGATTATAACTATTGGCAGCAAACGTACCTGGTCCACTCTTGACCAGAAAATATTCAAAGAGATTGGCCGCCGCCTATCGATGGGCCTTACCACCTGGCTCAACTATCAGCATCTCGAAGCGCGTGAAGCAGAATTGCAATCACTGGTGAGAGCCATTCCGGATCTCGCCTGGCAAAAAGACCGGGAAGGTCACTTTCGCAATTGCAATCAGGAGCTGGAAAACCTGTTCGGTACATCCAAAGAAAACATCATTGGCCGTACAGCTGCTGATTTCTATCCTCCGGAACAGGCCAGAATTTTCGATGAAGAAGATCTCTGGGTCATCAACCAGGGCCAACCACTGCACATAGAACACTGGATTACATTTACCAAGACCGGACATAAAGGTCTGTTCGAACTGAGCAAAAACCCAGTATTTGACAGCCGGGGGAATGTCATCGGCCTGGTCGGTATTGGTCACGATGTCACCGAACGCAGGCGTGCAGAACAGGAACTCAGAATTGCCGCCACGACATTCAACAGCCAGGAAGCCATTGCCATCACGGATGCTGAGAACCGTATTCTGCGGGTGAATCAGGCCTTCTGCGACATCAGCGGTTACAGCTGTGAGGACGTGGTTGGCAAAACCCCCAACCTTCTGTCATCCGGACGCCATGACAGCGCTTTTTATGACAGCATGTGGCAACAACTGAATGAATTTGGGCATTGGCAGGGAGAAATCTGGAACCGCCGCAAAAATGGGGAAATCTATCCTGAATGGTTAAGTATCAACGTCGTCAGGGACAATCAGGGAGAAATCACCAACTATGTGGGAACTTTTCTCGATCTGACTTCCAACAAACAGGCTGAACAGGAAATAGAGCGCCTGGCCTTTTATGACCTCTTAACCGGACTCCCTAACCGCCGCCTGTTTATGGATCGCCTGCGACAGGCGCAGACCAACCGGGCCCGTAGCAACCATAACAATGCCGTCATCCTGGTTGATCTGGATAACTTCAAAGTACTCAACGACAGTGGCAGCCATGACATAGGTGACCAACTGCTGGTACAGGTCGCAGAACGACTTCAGAACTTTATTTTCGAGGGCGATACCGCCGCCCGACTGGGGGGAGATGAGTTTATAGTGCTGCTGGAAGAACTGAGCGATAATCCCCATCACGCTGCCAGTCAGGCCAAACAGGTTGCCGAGCAGATTCAGCAGCTGCTGACTCTCCCCTACACAATTGCCGACCAGATATATCACAGCACACCCAGTATCGGCGTCACAATGATGGTATCTACAGATGAGCAAGCTGAAGACCTGGTAAGACAAGCTGATATCGCCATGTATCAGGCCAAGAATGCCGGTCGTAATACCATTCGTTTTTTTGACCCCCAGATGCAATCGGTACTGACTCAGCGAGCCACACTGGAGTCTGAACTGCGGGCAGCCGTCGACAACGGCGAGTTTCAATTGCACTACCAGCCACAAGTGGATAGCACCGGCATCATCATCGGCGCTGAAGCTCTGATCCGCTGGCGTCATCCAGTACGTGGCATTATTTATCCCGATCAGTTTATTCCACTGTCGGAACAGACCGGCTTGATTGAGCTTTTAGGTCAATGGGCATTGGAACAGGCCTGCCGCCAGTTAATGCGCTGGTCAGAGGAAGACCGGACTCAAAACCTGATACTGGCGGTCAACGTCAGCGCCCGTCAGTTTCACCAGGACAACTTTGTGGAACAGGTCAGTCAGGCCATCAGCGACAGTGGAGCCTGCATCAACCGCCTGAAACTTGAAATGACCGAGACCATGATTCTCGGTGATGTTCCAGGCGCCATCACCAAAATGAAACAGCTGCAAAGCATGGGAATTGGGTTCTCACTCGATGACTTTGGCACCGGATACTCATCACTGTCCTACCTGACCCAATTACCATTGGAGCAAGTCAAAATAGATCGATCGTTCATACAAAGCCTGCCCCACAACGAAAACAATGCCACCGTCGTACAGACAATCATTTCGCTGACCCGTAGCCTGGGCTTGAAAGTGATTGCTGAAGGCGTGGAAACCGAAGCTCAGAGACAGTTTCTAAATCAGCATGGCTGCCTGCACTGCCAGGGTTATTTGTTCAGTCGCCCGGTACCGATCGAACGATTCGAACAGCTGTTGGATGTGCATGACAACCACCGTCACGGATAGAGCTGAACAATACCGCTTTGTCCTTCACGGTCCGCGACAATCCATATCTGCTCAAACGGATGCACTCCAGGCACTTCAATCCGATGAACCAGCTGTTCGATATCGTCGCGGTGCCAGCTGGGGTTCATATTACGAATTACCAGCCAGGCGCGTTGGCTGTTGTAAGTTTTTTCCGCCTTATTGGCCAGAATACGATTAAGGGCCTGTAATAGCCGCGTTGCAATATCTGTCTGTTCAAGGTTTCTGAGCTCCTCAAGCGTCTTATCATCCAGTTCACGCGCGAGTATCTTCATGGCCTCCGTATCCGAGCCATACAAATGAGCAATTTCGAGATCCAGTTTTTCACCCTGCAAAAAACACGAAACGTCTGGCTTCTGTGGCTGGTTATGCCAGATATGACGGATCGCTTCTCCGGTGTTTTTTTCATACCAGCGCATGAACAGTTTGGCGGCCTGATGTTCCAAACGAAGTTTTTCCGACTCACTGGGTGTCATGGTTTGACCTGTCAAACTCCTCAATCAACGCTGGAGAAATACCACGTGACGGAGCATCAATCAAATGACACCAGAAACATTCGAGTTTTTCTTCGTTTGCAGCACTCTCTCATGAATGGAAGTATTTTCTGATATCACCGGTCTTTCGAACAGCGTCGACAATCAGATAAAGGGATCCTCTGAAAAATAGCCTATTTTCGCGCAGGACGTTGTCAGCCCACGTCTCACATCCTCATTGAAGCCCGTAAATTGCGGTGTTGCGAGTGGTGCTTCCTCATCTGCATCAAAACTATTGCTATTTTTCAGAAGCCCCAAAGAGAAAAGCAGTATTCAAAAAATCAATCATCTATGCACCACACTGTTAGAGATAGAACCGCATCGTAGGTATACAAACAGATAAGAAAGCATACATTTCCGTGTTGATTCAGGAGTATGCCAAAGCCAATGCGATTTCAATACGAATAAGGATAAAGTCTTTCCAGCCATTTTGTGAGGAATCAAAACAGAGTGTTGGTTCTTATGAGTGGTCGTTTGAATACCACTCATAAAAATACCAAGCAGTTATTTGAAATGAACACATATTCTCTCAGCCCTTATGCTTGCAAAAATACAAAGCGATTGGCATTAACAGAAAAATGAAAATCGTAAGTTCACTTTCATGTTTAGAAAAAGGCAAACAGTTTTTTGCAATCTGACAGGGTAGATCCGAAAACCTGTACGCCTCATCAAGGTTCACAAATAACGTATACGCCCTAGATAGGTGCTTTGCCTGACCCGGTTTTGGTAATCCACCGGTGTAGTACTGACCAGTTTTTTAAACTCGCGAAGAAAGTGCGATTGATCGCTGTAGCCGAGCGTTGCAGCCAGATCAGAAAACACCACCTGGCCCTGCTGATTGATGTCGTAAACAGCGGATTGGCAGCGTATCAGCCGACTGAACAATTTCGGCGACAGGCCGGTATCATTACGAAAACGGGTTTGTAATGTTCTGGTGGTGTAACCCGTCAGGGCTTCCAGATCCTTGATGCGAATATTGCCCTTCTGACGGCATATTTCCTGGATAATCTGCGTGGTTAACGCTGATGACTCACGAACACAGTCCCTGGCAATAAAGTTATCAAACAACGCCACCTGCCTGGCAAATTCCGGCTGACTGACTATTTGCTCAAATATAGCACTGACATCTGCAGCCACTTCCAGAAAATTATGACTCTGCTCAATTAATTCATCGGCCGCCAATTGCAACAAACCCGGTATCACGCCTGGTGCGAATCGAACACCAAAGTAACGATGACTGTAGCAAAACCGGGTATGACGAGCCTCCAGAGTTGTACCGTAAACCATTGCGCTGGGCTCGGACTCGTTGCAATCAAACAATATGTCCACACAACCATCTGGAATGGCGACGGTGACATCGGCAGACTCACTGGCTTCAAAGCTATAGTAGTGTGATATCGCCCGATTATTCGACGACATCAGAGAAAAATCGCTGGCAGAATTAAGAACAAACCAGGGCTGTTTGGAATGAATCTTCGCAACATCACAACGCGCAGATGACTGAAGCATGATCTTAACCCGCTAGGTAATACGACAAAATCTTTTAATAGCAAATCAGAGACCACTTTTTGTTTTTACAGCGCCTTTGTTTTTTTGATTTTCATTTCGCAAAAATTCAATACCAACATAACTAAGCGCCATACCATCAATTCTCATACGTGCATTCAAGCGCTGTTTTCAAACAGCAAAATGAATAGCGAGCCAAGAAAAGTAATTGATATATATAGCGGGGATGTTATGTCCGACAATACCAAAATTGATTTTATCTATCTTTCCGAGCAGGACATGATTCGGGCGGGGGTTACAGATATGCCACGCTGTGTCGACACCATGGAAGAGATGTTTAAACTGCTCTATCAGGGTGACTATCGCATGGCCGGAGCCAATAACGATTCACACGGTGCCATGATTACCTTTCCGGAGCAATCCCCGTTTCCAAGCATGCCAAAACCAACCGCTGACCGGCGGTTAATGGCAATGCCGGCTTACCTGGGCGGCAACTTTCAAACCTGTGGGGTGAAGTGGTATGGCTCTAACATCGCCAATCGGGAAAAAGGCCTGCCGCGCTCCATTTTGATGTTTATTCTGAACGACATTGAAACCGGTGCACCGTTGGCCTATATGTCCGCTAATCTACTGTCAGCTTATCGTACCGGTGCGATTCCCGGCGTCGGTGCACGTCACCTGGCGCGTCAGGATGCCAAAGTCATTGGCCTGCTGGGTCCCGGAGTTATGGGTAAAACGTCCGTGGCAGCATTTATGGCCGTAAGACCGAACATCGATACCATTAAAGTCAAAGGCCGCGGCCAGAAAAGTATGGATAGTTTCCTTACCTGGCTCACCGCCACCTTTCCTCAGATCACCAATGTTCAGGTCGTCGATAGTGTTGAAGAGGTCGTGCGTGATGCCGACATCATCACCTATTGCAACTCTGGCGAAGTCGGCGATCCGTCCACGTATCCCATCGTAAAACGAGAATGGTTGAAGCCCGGCGCGTTTCTCGCCATGCCTGCAAGCTGCCGTCTGGACGATGCCATGGAGCAGTTGGATGTGCGCAAAGTATTCGATAACACTGGCTTGTATCAGGCCTGGTATGAAGAAGTCCCCAAACCCGCACACAACCATATCCCTCTGGTTGGTGTTCGTTTTATGGACATGATTGCCGAAGGCAAGATGACGATCGAAGACGTTGAAGACCTCGGAAAAATCGTCGCGGGTGATACCCCTGCACGCCAAAATGACGATGAAATTATCGTCCTGTCAGTCGGAGGCATGCCGGTAGAAGATGTTGCCTGGGCAACCATTGTGTATCGCAACGCAATAGCAAACGGCATTGGTGTCAATCTTAACCTTTGGGATACCCCGGTACTTCGCTGAAGCAAAGGTCTATGCACCTACCTTACGCAAGTTCGGGCGTTAAACAGACGTTTCCACAGCACACGTATGTCGCTTTTTTCGTACTTAACCACGGGCGAAATTCAAGGTTTGCAGCGAGTTTCACCTTGATGGTACTGACGGAACGAAACGTCTTTAAAACCACCCAAAATAATTTCAGGACTCCTTGAAAGAGTCCTCAATCCGAGTACCCACATGACCAAGATTATAAAACTGAAGACCGGTTCCAAATTTGAAGAAATAGGCAGCTACTCACGTGCCGTGTGCGTGGATAACTGGATATTTGTCTCCAACACTGCCGGGCGTAATCCGAATACCCAGGAAATACCGGAAGATGTCATCGAACAGACCGAGCAGGTTTTTCGCAATATTGAAACCGCACTGGCCGCAGTGGATGCCACACTCGGCGATGTCGTTGCGTCCCGGGTATTTATTCAGGATCCGGCACATATCCATCAGGTTATGACGTTTATCGGTCAAAAATATCAAGGTATCTGTCCGGCCAATACTGCTACCTGCCCGCCACTTGGATCGATGAATTACAAAGTTGAAATCGAAGTGACGGCTTACCGGGGCGCCGCCTCAGCTGAGGTTGAACAAATAACCCTTGCATAGTTTGACGATTTAACAATCACGTTTTTTTTAGGAATCCGGCAATGACAACAACACTTGAATCCATCACCACAGACAATGCTTTACCGTCGTCCACTGCAGTGGTCATTATTGGCGGCGGCATCATCGGTGTGACGGCGGCGTTGACACTGGCTGAACGTAATATTCCCGTGGTATTGCTGGAAAAAGGCCATATTGCTGGCGAACAATCGTCGCGTAACCTGGGTTGGATACGCAAGACCAGCCGCCACCTGCATGACGTTCCGATGGCATTGGCAGCCGACCGGCTCTGGGCACAGATGCCGGAACGTATTGGACGTTCAGTCGGCTACCAGCAGGCCGGTATTATGTTTCTGGCAAAGACAGAACAGCAAATGGCCATACATGAAGACTGGCTGAAGTCGGTTGCGTCACTGTCATTGGACTCAACTCTGCTGAGTCCGAAAGACATCCGTGATCGCGTACCCGGTGGCCAAGGCAATTGGGCCGGTGCTATTTTTACCGCCTCAGATGGACGCGCCGAACCAGCCATCGCCACAACCGCACTGGCCAATGCCGCCATCGCCAAAGGCGCAAAAATCATTCAACACTGCGCCGTGCGTGCATTATCCACTGCGGCAGGAAAAGTCTGTGGGGTGATCACAGAACAAGGCGAGATTCGTTGTGATCAGGTATTGCTCGCTGCCGGGGCATGGTCACGAAGATTCTTAGGCAATCAAGGTATCTCGTTACCCACTCTGCCGCTCATCTGTTCAGTGTTGCGCACCCAGCCAATGAAGGGCCCAACGGATATCGCCGTTGGCGCGCCGAACTTTTCTTTTCGAAAACATCAGGATGGTGGTTTTGTCATTACCCAGCGCGGCAAGCTGGATGCACCATTGAGTCTTGATCATCTGTTGCTTGGTTATCGCTATCTCAGTCAGTTGCGACACCAGGCAAGTTTCTTACGGATATCCCTGGGACGTTATTTTCTTAATGACCTCACCATGTCACGCCGTTGGGGCAGTAATGCTTCGCCATTTGAACAGCATCGCACGACCAATCCTCCCGTCAATGCACAACTGAATCAGGATGCCCTGAACAACCTGCGTCAAGCGTGGCCTGCCTTCGAACAGGCGACCATTGCTGAAAGCTGGGCAGGTCTGATCGATGTAACACCCGATTCAAATCCGGTGATAGACCATATTCAGTCTCTCCCCGGTTTGACCATCGCCACTGGCTTCTCTGGCCATGGCTTTGGCACTGGCCCAGCTGCGGGGCAACTTGCAGCAGATCTGGTGTCCAACACACAACCAATCATTGATCCAACACCCTATCGCTTTAACCGGCTTTGAAATCGTTACAAGGTCTTATCTAAACAGGAAAGAGAACATGAACGATATAACTCAATCAAACCACATGACAAACGCCGCTAAATCGGCCACTCCTACCGTCAAGAAAATGGGTCTGCCAACGATGATCGCCATCTGTACAGGGCTGGTCATTGTTCAGGGCGCCATGATTTCAGCTACCCAAGGCATCGGCATTGGTGGCATGGCATTCATCGCCGCAATGGTTTCAGCCATGATCCTGGCGCAATTCAACGCCATGAGCTTCGCGGAACTATCGCTGATGTTTCCCCAAGAAGGCACACTGGCCACTTACACGCAAAAAGCCATTGGTCATTTCCCGGCCATTGTGTCAGTGTTCGCCGGTTATGTCGTCGTCGCGATTCTTGCGATGCCGGTTGAAATGTTTCTGGTGGATGCCATGCTTGAGCAATTGCTGCCGGGCATTCTTCCCGCAAAAGTGACACCATTGCTCTTATTGCTCACACTGACCTTCACCAACCTGCTGGGCGCTGATGTGTTTTCCAAAATACAGAATATTCTGGCATTTATTCTGATCAGTGCCTTGATCCTGGTTGGCTTTGTCGCTATCACCGGTACCAGCGAACCGCACCCAGTATTAACCGGCACAACAGTAGACTGGAGTTTTGGCGGTGTGCTCGATGGCAGTTTTATCGGATTGATTGCCCTGGCCATGTGGATGATGGTCGGTGTGGAATTTATCTGCCCAATGATCAGCGAGGTTAAAAATCCCGAGAAAGATATTCCCCGAGCCATGCATCTGTCATTGTTTATAATCTTCGGTATTTTTGTGGCCTTTGCTTATGGTGCCAGCCTGTACCTGAATGTCGATACACTGGTGGGCTCCCCCATCCCTTACCTTGATTACGTAAGTGCGGTATTTGGCAAAAGCGGCCTGTTGATCGCAACAGTCATGGCACTGGCGGCCACCGCGAGTACAATGAATACCGTGCTGGCATCGGTACCAAGAATGCTGCATGGCATGGCAATGCAGGGCCAGGCATTTCCGCAACTGAAAGCCGTCAATCGTTTTAATATGCCCTGGGCTGGTATCGTCATGATTGCTGTCTGCACGATTGTTCCATACCTGGTATTCGATATTGACTCACTGCTGGTATTGGTTATCGCAGCAACGACCAGCTGGCTGCTCGCTTACATTGTTGCCCATATCAATGTGGTCGTACTGCGCAAACGCCTGCCAAACCACAAACGCCCTTACAAAACACCTTTTTATCCACTGCCACAAATCATAGGCATTCTGGCCATGCTGTATATAGCGGTGAATAATTCTCCATCACCAGAGATGACCAAAATGGTTTACAGCATCTCCGGTGGCATTATATTGATACTCAGCATCATTGGTGCGGTATGGGTAAAATTCGTGATGAAACGTGGATTGTTTGAGCCGGATATGGATTAAAACTTCAGCAGGACCGAGTAAACCAGATAGTCAAAATCGTCAGTGACTATTAGGCAAGAAATAATCATGAATGGACTTTACCAAAGCCTGTTCACAGTAATTTCATCGGTCCGTTGAAAGCCAGTTTCACTCAGGTCCAGGCGTAAGGCATGATATCCGCAGGCCTAAGGGGCCTCAAAAAATAGGAATAGTTTTTGAGGCAGGCAAGGAAGCACCACTCGCAACACCGCAATTTACGGACGTAAATGAGGATGTGAGACTGGGGCTGACAACGTCCTGCGCGAAAATAGGCCATTTTTCAAAGGTTCCCTAAACAAACGACGAGTTGAGTAAAACTGGCCGTATCCATCAATGGAGTTCCTCAAATCACTCATCCTGAGTGGTTTGAGGAATCTCACAAAAGCCATGCATCCACACATCATCCTGGGCGCATATAGCAAACACCCCTCAGGTGATTAAAACGCACCGGCCGTAGTCACCGTAGATCCAGCGGCCCCACTAGTAACCACATGGTTGGCACCAGACTCCCATTCGATACCCGCTGACGGATTGGCTTCTTCCCGTTTCAGACATTTCCATTCAATGGTGGTATTTGCCGGCACTGCAATCGTTTTGCTCCAGGAGGGATACGCAGAAGCCGACATCACAACGGCAGAGGCCGGATTCCAGTTACCCAGTTCAGCCAGATTGCCAATGACATACACACTTTGCCCCCAATAGGTATAGCCATTGGCACAACTGAATGCGACATTCGCGACAGAACCGGCGGCATGAAAATTCTGAATAAAACTGGTGTATCGGTTTTGACCGGTACCACCATTGGTCACATCACCGATACGCAGTATCGTCAGCCCTGCATATCCACTCCAGGTAAAGGCATTCTCGATATTATTCCAGCCATTGTCAGAAGCCACTCCACCGGCCAGCGCATTTTCACCCTTGATCGTCACCCCCTGTGCCGTAGCGCCATCAGCCACCCAGAACACCAGGTCTTTAGCCAGACTGTATTGCGGCGACCAGTTCTGGTTATCCATTTCCAGCGCGGTAAAATGCAGCACAATATTCCGGCCACTGTTGTTGTAGCTGGCGGCAACACCAATAATGCTGCTATAACCGTGTGCAGTGGCAGTCGAATTAAGATCAACATCGGTTGGAATCAGGCCTGCTGCAATTTCAGCAGAACGACGATAATTACCGGCCACCCCCATCTGCCAGTGTACTCCAGGAATTTTAAAGCCAAGCTCCGCATCCGAAAATGCCGAATCAAATGCCTGGATCGCAGCGTTCATCATTGTAACCCCATGAGCTTTCAGACTCTCATGATACCAACGGACAAAATCGCGCCCATATTGAAGATTATACTGATCACCATTGGCAATGAACGCTGTTGCATCAGCGGGTGGGTTTACCTGCGTCATCGAGCTCAGAGATACCCCCCAGGCCGAATTAATAGCCGTCAGAGAACCGTATTTATTTAATGTCCAGTCGCGAAAATCAGCGACAGCATTCTCATTGTACGATTGGAAAGCTCCGCGAGTTGGGTAGCCAGTATTACTGTCATGGCTGTTATAAGATGGATAGCGCAATTCACCAGCCGGGCCCATGGATATATTGATTTCATCAGTCATATAAGCCTTTGTGGCAAAGTGACTTTCGAATGCATTCATAAATTCCAGATATTCGTCCACTACCAGATCATCAGACCACAATGACACGGTTTCGGTAGAATAGTTATCCTGCTCACTGCGATATTTCAGGGCGTTGGCATCAACACCGGGATAGTGATTCCAGATCCAGGTGGGAATCGGAATATCACACTCATCTCCAACGTTACCACCGCATTGATGAAAGGACATGATCGGAACCCAATGCAGACCGGCATTTTCAATGGCGCTGACCACGCTGTCATAATAGCTCCAGTCAAACTGTTGATCACCAGCCGCCTCAACCTTACCCCACCAGATATCCACCGAGACTGCATCGACGCCTATATTTTTGGCAGTGGCCAACTGACTGTTGAAACCGCTCCAATCGCTGATTTCCAAAGGTGCCATGACATTGGCAGAGGATGCTTCATTCGACCAGGCCGTTTCGGCCGCCAGAATGGCTGAAACAAAACCGACGATTTTTATAATGTTATGAAAATACATATATCTCTCCTTTTATTGTTGTTGTACTGCAGCGACGACATTCAGTATTGAAACACTGAATCAGAAACAGGAAGGCATATTGACCGAAAGGTCAAAAACAAGAGAGATTCTGCACCAATGAATGACATTCGAAAACGCCAATCGGACTAAAAAAACAATAAGTTAGCCTATAAATCAAAATTAAGTGAAAGATCAGAAAAAGTAAAAATCTGAAATATTTCAGTTATCACCATTGGTTTTAAAAAACCCGCTTACGACCAGATTCAGCACCCTGACGTCGCCGGCTGCAAAGCCCTATATCAGCGCATTACAGATATAGTTGGGCGGAAGACTCTGCATAAAATCAGGCTTGTCATTAGAAATGATAATTATTATTATTTAGTGGCAACCCAACTCGAGTATTTGATGTGGAAGAATCTGTAACCTCTCTGACCCAAACATCCATCCCGACAGACACTCTCACAGCAGCTTCCAGTACTGATAAAGTGGTCGAATGGCTTACAATCGGTGGCCCTGTAGTTTGGATTCTACTGTTATTCTCCGTTATTGCCCTGACGATTACCTTATACAAAATCTGGCAATATTCAGCGCTTGGTGTCTGGCGCCACAACACTCCGGCCAACTATTTGAGTGAGCTTGGCAGAGGCAAAGCCATCGCATCCCGCATTCAGGCCTGTCGGCATCCCGTGGTTAAGGTTATGGCCACAGCGCTGGATCACAACGCCAACCTCAAACCGGATTCCCCCTTGCTGCGTGAAGAAATCCAGCGAGTAGCCGCAGAACAACTGCAGTCATTAAGAGCAATGTTGAAGCCCCTGGAGCTGATTGCCGCGCTGAGTCCGTTACTGGGTCTGTTGGGAACCGTATTAGGTATGATCACCGCCTTTCAGCAACTGGAATCTCTTGGCAACCAGGTAGACCCCTCTGCGCTGTCCGGCGGGATCTGGCAGGCACTACTGACGACAGCGGTTGGTTTGATTGTCGCAATTCCCGCATTGATCGCCCACAACTGGTTTGAACGCACTATCGAAATCTGTGGTCACCATATGGGCGATTCTGTCACCCGTCTTTTTACCACTCATCCGTCCTGAGGCTTTAACCATGGAACTTGGTTACCGGGCACGTAAAGCATCTATCAGCCTGACGCCATTGATCGATGTAGTCTTTATTCTGTTACTGTTTTTTATGCTGTCGAGCCGATTTCAGCTTGATCACGGGATCGCACTTAAGCTGCCAGCACAAAACCGAACAGCACCAGTCAATACCGATAACATCAAACCATTAAGGGTACGAGTGGATAGTTTCGGCCTGCTGCATTCTGAAGACAGAACCTTCTCTGCCGAACAGCTGGCGTTTGAATTTCCCGAACGCAGCCAAAAAGGTGTCATTGTTGCTGCGGAAAGCGGCGTCAACACCCAAAAGCTGCTGACCGCAATGGAAGAATTGCAGGCCCAGGGACTTGAGAATATCAAGTTGGAGCGGCCCCATGCACATTAATGAGACTCTGCCCAAACCGGCACCATCCCTTGATGATCACATGATCCCTCTGATCAACATCGTGTTTCTAATGCTGGTGTTCTTTATGATTGCCGGCCAGATACTCCCGGCCGATGTATTCAAGCTGAATACTCTGCAGTTAAGCCAGGCTGAAAACCTGAAGACTCATCAGCAAACCCTATTAATTGACAAGCACGGCAACCTGGCCTGGGACCAGCATGAAATTGCCCTATCCCAACTGACTTCGACCCTAACGCCGCTGCACCTGCCAGAACTGCGAATCAAAGCGGATGCCGGGCTTCCGGCAGACACCTTCATCAGCATTCTTGACCAGCTAAACAAGGCCGGTATCGATCACTTTGTCATTATCGCCGAACAGGAAGCCGGTTGATGCACAATCCTAAAGTTACCATTGCCCTACTGGCCTCCATTTCCTTACATACGGCTGCAGCCGTGTGGTTTTTCCGGACCACAGAAGCAACCAGTGAATTACCTCGGGCGGCCAATTCGAACAGCCATACCATGACCCTGTCCATGGCTGATTTTATCGCACCTGTAGAGGTTCCAGCACAAGTGGATGTGATGCCAGTCCCGAACCTCCCAGACACCACTGCGGTGACAAAACCGGAACCTGACATCACACCCGAGCCAGCACCAAAACCTGAACCGGATGTCACTCCCGAGCCGGAACCAAAACCTGAACCTGACGTCACACCCGAGCCGGAACCAAACCCTGAACCTGACGTCACTCCCAAGCCGGAACCAAAATCGACGGCCAAACAGCCCTCCATGGCAAAGCCGATAACAAAACTGTCTGCGTCACCACAACCAACAGCAACGTCTGCTACCACTATGACCCAAATTGCCTCACTGTCTTCAAACACCCCTGGCGCCGTAACCTCAGATGCCCAGACCGGAGACAATGCAGATACCGATGAATCTGCACGGTATATGGCCATGATCAATGCGCTGATCCAAAGGAGCCATCGCTATCCCGATGAAGCCAGACAACGCGGACAGCAGGGACAAGTAAAACTGACCATCATGGTCAAACCCAACGGCAAGATCAAAAAAATCAAAATCGATAAAAGTTCAGGTTATGCATTACTGGACAGAGAAGCGCTTGCCATTGCCAGAAGAATCAATCCTCTACCTGATTTTCCACCCTCCATGAAACAAGAACTTCTGGAACTGACATTTCCCATAGAATTCGTGCTGAACTGACCGTCTAAAAAACTCAAGCGAGTTGCAAAGGTTGCCAGACTTGTGACCAGTTCTCAGACAAATCATTGATCCGGTTTCGGAATCAATACAAAATAGCTCCATCAATACCTATCCTAATGCACCATTACCAGCTCTGGAGTTGTTTCAGCGGTCACCAGAGCCATCATACAAATACTGGTAAGCGGTGAAGCAATCCTGGGTCTGTTACGCCATTCGCCACACAGCCTAATTAGCCGAGGATCGCAGCGAGTTCTGAGATAATTGGAACAACAGACGATTTCACGTCCATTAGGTTTTATCTGGCATTCCAATTCCCGTAGTATTCACGCTCGCCAGCAAAGTATCATAATTGGCCTGTACACCAATCGAGCTAAAGGAGAACAACAGAGGTTTGCATGAAAGCAACGAACAAATTGACATTGAAAGAAGTCGCTCGCACTTTAGGCGTATCACGGACAACCGTCAGCAATGCTTATAATCGCCCGGATCAGCTATCCGCAGAGTTACGGGAGTACATTTTCCAGCATGCAGCAGAAATTGGATATCACGGCCCTAACCCGGCGGGAAGATTACTGAGAACCGGAAAAACAGATGCGATAGGCCTGATTTTTTACGACCGTTTCAGCTCAGTATTTGAAGACGAGCAGGCAGTTGAATTGATCAGGGGAATTACGTCTGTATTGGAAAAAAATGGTACCAGCCTGGTCATGATTCCCACTATGAGCACGAAACAGGAGACAAACAACACGCTCAGCGCATTGGTCGATGGCTTTATCATTTTCAGCGGTTACCATGACGAAAACTCACCGTTTCTGCCGATTCTGAAATCACGGGGATTGCCAGCCGTTTCCATCGACCATAAGTACGATGGTCTGCCGTCGGTAGGTATTAACGACTATTCTGCAGCCCGTCTGGTAGCCAGCAAGGTCATCGAATCCGGTCATACGGATGTGATTGTCATGTCACTGGCTCTGGCACGGGATCACTATCGTGGTTTTATTTCCGCACAACGCTATCTTGATAAACCAGAGTCGACGGCAGTTAATCGCATATATGGTTATATGGAAATTTTCGACGCATACTCTAACGTCAATGTGGACATTTTCGAAACCTCCGAAACTGACCTGACATCAGATAATCTGGTGAACATTGCCGAACAGATGCTTCGTGAAAAACCCAATGTAACAGCAATTGTCTGCATGTCAGATTTTATGGCTGAAGCGGTGATACGCGCGGCCAAAAATCTTCACAAACGCGTGCCGGAGCAGTTGTCCATCGTCGGTTTTGATGGTATTCGCAGCGGGCAGTTAATGAAAAATCCATTAACAACCATACGTCAGCCGATGTTCGAAAAAGGTCGCAAAGTTGCCAGAATGATGCTTGGTTTCGAAGTCGCCAAAGACCGCAAGCTGGAGTTTGACTGGCTTGAAGGTGCCACCTTGAGCAAACGTAACTAACGCTTCTATTCTATTGTAAACGTGATGCCGTCGGTATTTCTGGGGTTATCCCTGATGGCAGCGCATCACTCCCTCCGCTTCAGTATTCCGCCGCAGGTGCACCTTGTCTGCATATCAGCTTTAGACATTTTTTGTCGGTCAGATGTGATTTCACTGGAATACACAACCATAGATCTGGCATTCTTCTGAATCGATACAGTCAACTACATTATTCAGGAACTTTCCTAAGTAATGACTGCAAGGAAGCCTGAGTAGAGAGCAAAGAATCAGCCGCTAAGCCATTAGATGTGGGTCAGGACAATTTTAAACACTGTAGTGGCAGAACCGGGAATTACTCAGCTTCCTAAGGAGTCTCTGAAAAATAGGCATAGTTTTGATGCAGGCGAGGAAGCACCACTCGCAACACCGCAATTTACGGGTGTCAATGAGGATGTGAGACGGAGGCTGACGACGTCCTGCGCGAAAATAGGCCATTTTTCAGAGGCTCCCTAAGGTATTCAATGTTATGAACAACACAACTCAAGCACAGGAGCAACAACCCGTGAAAGGCAATCAACCCTGGTGGCAGGGCGCAACCATTTACCAAATCTATCCCCGCAGTTTTTACGACAGTAACGGTGACGGTATCGGTGATCTGGCGGGAATCGGGCAAAAACTGGGATACATTGCCAGCCTGGGAGTGGATGCCATCTGGATCTCACCATTCTTCAAATCGCCAATGAAAGATTTCGGTTATGACATTTCAGACTATCGCGATGTGGATACCATTTTCGGCTCGCTGGCGGATTGTCAGGCCATGATAAACCGGGCTCATACACTCGGCCTGAAAGTCATCATCGATAAGGTTGTCAGTCACACCTCAGACCAGCACCCATGGTTTCAACAAAGCCGGCAGAACAAAACCAACCCTAAGTCAGACTGGTATGTCTGGGCAGAGCCGAAACCTGACGGCACTCCTCCAACCAACTGGCAAAGCGTGTTTGGCGGCAGCGCCTGGGAATGGGAACCACGACGCAAGCAATATTATCTGCATAACTTTCTGTCCAGTCAGCCGGACCTGAACTACCACAACGATGAGGTTCAGCAACAGATTCTGGAGGAATTCCGTTTCTGGCTGGATCTCGGCATCGATGGATTTCGCCTGGATACCGCAAATTATTACTACCATGACGCACTGTTGCGCGATAACCCACCACGGGATCAAAGTCTGAAACCGTCTTTCATGGCGACATCGGGTACCCCTTATGGCTACCAGGAACATATTTACGACAAAAACCGCCCGGAAAATATTCTTTGGCTGCAACGCATGCGGGCTTTACTCGACAGCTATCAGGACAGGATGCTGGTCGGTGAAATCGGTGACAGTGATGCCGAAAGCCTGATGGGCGAATACACCCGGGGCAATGATCGCCTGCATATGGCATATAGTTTTCAGTTTCTCACCACACGTCATGATGCGGATTTTATCTGTGCGTCCATACGGCAACTTGAAGACAGTATTCAGGACGGCTGGCCAACCTGGGCCATGAGCAATCATGATGTGCCAAGAGTTGCCAGTCGCTGGCTCAATCCGCAATATGACCCTCTGCCGCAAAACAAACTACACCTGGCTTTATTGATTGCTCTGCGTGGCAGCCTGTGCATTTATAACGGCGAAGAACTCGGGCTGACAGAAGCCGAACTGACCTATGAGCAACTGCAGGATCCATATGGCATCACGTTCTGGCCCGACTTTAAAGGCCGCGACGGTTGCCGGACGCCCATGCCCTGGCATCGCCATCAACCACACGCAGGCTTCTCAAAACAGTCTCCCTGGCTGCCAGTGCCGCCAGAACATCAACAACTTGCGGTTGACGAGCAGCATGGCAATGCTGACTCAATGCTGTCTTTCAGTCGTCAGATCATTCAATGGCGCAAACACCAGCCGCAGCTGTGTATCGGTGACATCAGTGCCGTCGATGCACAAAATAACATCCTGAGTTTTAGGCGTACCCTGCCCCATCACACCGAAATATTGTGCGTATTCAATCTGGCCGCCAACTCACAAACCCTGACCGTACCGGCCGGAGCAAAATTGATGTCTGCACCAGGGCAACCGGCAAAACTGGACCAACAGTTGGACCTGCCGGCTTTTGGTTTTGCATTTCTAGAGGGCCTCTGAAAAATAGGAATAGCTTTGAGGGAGGCGAGGAAACACCACTCGCAACACCGCAATTTACGGGTGTAAATGAGGATGTGAGACGGGGGCTGACAACGTCCTGCGCGAAAATAGGCCATTTTCCGGAGTTTCCCTAAGCCTTAAATAATACACGCTGACTGCCTTGCCCAGGTTCCAGATTTGCCGGTCAATAAACGGATGGAATTTAGAGATGTCCGAATACTGTCGGCAAAGAAGCCTGGGAAAGGTAAAATTCACCTGCGACTTACGAACAGACTCAAGCTATTCGCTGATCAGCGACGGCCGAAATCGTATTACTGCCGGCTATCTCCGCCCTTAAAAAACATTCAAACGATACATCCCACATCGGACTATTTTCAGAGTTTCCCGATGTTTTTATTTTGCGTTGAGATAATCAAACTCCTTAACTTACACCGCCAATCAACGCATAACATAACAATATCCGTCACCTGATAGCGTTGTTCTAAAAAAATCACAGAACCTGATTGACCCGACACTCCTACCAATGCCTGTTGGTGAGGTGACAGGAAATCTGATATTTATTAGCGCGAATCAACACATTGCAGATTTGTGTTGTATTGGAGTCGGCACGTGTGAGTCATTCATCGATTAAAACGTGCCTGTCACCATCATTAATATCTTGTTCAGTCATTATTGCTCCCAGGAGCCTTTTTTTACCCGGCTTTGCCGGGTTTTTTTATGGATACTCAGAAGGTGATATTCCATATAAAGTCATGAAATGCGACAAAAAAAATTAAAAAAAGAGACACTCGTTTCAAGGCTATTACCGCAATGTCATTTTTATCGATAAGATATGGCGATTATCGTTAGTCGTCATTTGACGTTTAATGATGAAAGAGGAACAACTCGTACCAACGCGGGAAATTCCTGAAGCATTTCTATTCCCAAGGAGTATTAAGACATGCGTAACTTATTCTGCGCTTTGTGCCTGACCCTATTGTCTATTGCCGGTTATGCACATAATGAATCACCTGTTCCTTACCGTTTGGTCGACCTCACCATTCAGTATCAGGCACCTGCACTCATCACATTTGAAAGCCGCTGGCAGGAAGGTGACAACCCCCTGAATCAATTTCGAATCAAACGTATCACCCACCTGAACCATCAGACCCACACCCTTAAACCACTGTTATTGGTCGCTCCATTTAATGCCACATTGGAGCACTATGCGTTGTCGAGCACTGGTCGCTATCAGGACAGTTTTGAAGCCACCCTTGCACTGGCAGGGTTTGATGTCTGGGTCGTGGAAGACCGAATTTTTACCGGTGATCCGTCAGACTGCAACTGGCTCGATTGCAGCATTATGGGTACCTGGGGGCTGCAGCTTCGTGGTCGGGATATCGAATTTACCCGACAACTTATTCAGCATGCCACGCACGTGGCAAACCCGGTAATTGGCGGAACCACCGGTGGCGGGATGGCGGCGATCGCCTCTGTCAATGCCAACAATACACATTACCGTGCACTGTTCAGTACCGGCGGCCTGTACTCCAGCGATGACCTCATTCGTCAACACAACCAGGTGGCCTGTGACAGTTTTCACGATCAAATCGATACCGGTAATCTCTATCGTGATTCGTTAGGCGGTCTGGATGTGCTGATTGCCGCTGCCCGAGATTTTCCCGATTCGCCATCCGCTGCTGATCCGTCCGTCAGTAATTACCAATTTGTGGTGAATATCTTAACGTCTTCCGGTGGAATGGGATTCCTCGCATTCACCCCAACCTATCGCTTTGCTGCCCCTACGGCCACACTCGATGACTACCAATATATGAAAGCAGACATGTTTTTTAAAGATACCGAGTATTTTGGCACCCTGGTCAGCAATAATCATTTTGCCAACCTCAATTGTTCCGTCGCCGGAGACCGGACATTTACCGGTAATTTAAATAAATTTACCGGCGACGTTTTGTTTCTGGGGGGAGGAGAATCCCAGGCACCGCTGGAAATCGATACCGCCAGTCTGTTTGAACACGCCAGTGTACAAGTCATCGTTGACCCTGCTGACGGCGGTGAAGCAGATAACTACCTGGTGAACTACTCATTACGCCAGGAAGTGCTGGATCAACCTCTGATAAACTGGTTGCAACAACAGTACGATTAAGACAGATGACGAACATGGGTGGACAAATGAGTCCGCCCTATATTGATAGAAATCAGGTTACCCTAGAACCTGATGGACTTTATTTTAGGCCATGACCCACTCCTTCAAATTTAAACAAAACATCGTGTTAACGCGTAGTATTGTGAGGATCAAAGGTAGTCAATAATTCGGTCATGTTTTGGGATTACTTTTCTCTGTCATCCCGGACGATCATCGTGGATAAAACCTATCTGCATCAAAAAATTCTTGCAGTCAGCTGGTAATGGCACTCCTGACCTTCGATACATCTCAGTGAGAAACATTCACTCGAAATATTTTTTGGTCAACCGTGCAATGATTTGAACCTGTAGCAACATAATGACTGGGAACAGACAGTGAACAATACGACTGCCTAAAGTTTTGAGAAGAAGGGGGAAAGCATTGATAACCAGGAAAGTGGGCTGAATAAGTAGCAGGCGGACAAAATGTCCACCTGCTTTTGTGAGGTTAATTACCCCATTTATTTTGAATGGCCTGATACTCAGACGCGGTCACTGGTAATACTGTTCCATGGCGCGGTCTGGATGGCAGGCTGTAATTGGAGGACGCAGCCCATTGACCAGAGTCGAGATTCGTGGTTTCGAACGGAATATATCCGCGTCCACCAAATTCATCGATAAACATATACCATTTTTCTTCGGTATTGGATTTAAAGATCAGCGGACCTTCACCCGCACCGATTGCTCCCTTGCCAATACACTCCGTCAGGAAACTCCAGTTGAGGTTGCTCAGTGAAGAAGAGGTTTCAGCCAGAATGAATTTGCCGCAGGCTGACTCCGATGCGGACCGTTCATCCTTGGTGAACCGATAATACAGTCCGTTGTGTTTGGTAATGGTTGAATCAATGGTGGAATAACCTGCATCCACCCAGATTTTGGCCTCACTGAAGTGCACAAAATCGCGAGTGGTGGCATATAACATTTTGTTATAGGTGCTATTGGAATGAGTTTCATCGTCATAGATTTTCGATGCCCAGAAGACGACATAACTCTGCGACTCAGGGTCCCAGAATGCTTCCGGTGCCCAGGTATTACCAGCGGTATTAGGCGATACTTTTACCAACCGCGCGTCACTCCAGTTCACCAGATCGTTGGATTCCCAGACCAGCAACGATTGCGAGCCCCAGGTTTGTGAACGACCCCAATCACCATTGCCATAGATTTTCAGATCTGTGGCGATCATATAGAACTTATCACCTTCTGGAGAGCGCAGAATGAACGGATCACGAGCCCCTTGTTCTCCCAGAGTCGTTCTCAATACCGGGTTATCACCATTCAGTGTTTTCCAACTCAACGGGTTATTACCATTGGAAAGGCCAAAATAGATCTGCTCACCATCAGCACTGCCTTCGCCGGTGAAATAGGTAAACATATATCCTTCAAACGCCGCCAATGTCTTCAACGGCGGAACGGTCGTCTGAAAAGTCCTGGTGGCAGATTCGCGACCCTTGCTGACGGTGGCGCTTAACGTCACATAACGGGTTTGGCCACAGCCAGATGGGGTACCAGGGCTGGTACAGGCCGGCGCACGATGCACGATGCCGTCAGTCGCAATCACCGTACTGGCACTGGTTTGCCATTGAATAGTGGTTCCGTTGTCACCGGTTTGTGGCAGATAAAGATGACCGCGAACATCGTTCGCATTCACAACCGTCAACGCTGCAGAATCAACACTGACGGACTCTGCGTCGGTCAGCTCGACATCCGCGAGTGCAGCGTTGGCTGCCGTGGCAATTGCACTGGCACTCAACGCACCGTTCCAAATCTGAAAGTCATCGATCCGGCCATTAAGGTAGTTATCTGCGCTGTAGAGAGAACGACCCAAAAAGTTGGCTGTCGTCATACCGGAGCCGATTTGCGCCGGGGTCAACGTGACATTACTGTTACGGGCCACTTCAGTGCCGTCCAGATAAAGCGTGCCAACATTGTTTGCCAGCGTATAGGCAAGGTGATGCCATTGTCCTCTGGAAAGATTTTGTCCCGACACACCGGTATTCTGTTCACAACTCCAGTGACAACTGGAAATCGTCGTACGGTAATAATTACCGGTGGTAAACAGATACCCGTTGCCGCGATCTCCGGATATGTTACCCATTCCATAAATAAAATAAGGCGAGGCCTGATTGTTTTCGATATACACTTTGGTGGTCACAGAAATAGCATCCAGACCCGCCATGATATTGTCGGGCATATCGATATAACCGCTGCTGCCATCCAGTGTTGCCACATCCCCATTAAGAGCGACACCGCCCACTACAGTGCCGTTATGACCATGGCCGGAAGCATCCGTCACAACAGTTGAAGAAGCATTATCTGTAAATGGATACCACAATACCTGCTGTGGCACGCTGGCGGCAATTTCTGCAGCGGAGAGCACGCCATTCCAAACCTGGAAATCGCCAATAGCGCCATGAAAATAACGATCCGCACTGTATAGAGAGCGACCCAAAAAGTTCTCCACCGTGGTACCGGAGCCAATGTCCCCGGGCGAGATGGTTATCGATTCATTGCGGGCCACTTCTTTGCCGTCTATATATAAAACACCAACACCATTACCCAGCGTATAAGCAATATGAATCCACTGACCACGTGGTAAACCTGCATTCGGAGTGGCCGTGTTCTGTTCACATGACCAATGGCAGGTGGAGATGCTCGTACGGTAATGATTACCGGTCGTGAACAGATAGCCGTTACCCTGATCACCAGAGATATTTCCCATCCCATATATGAAATATGGCGTCGGCTGATCCGGTTCAATATAAACCTCTGCCGTCACAGAAATGGCATTCAGTCCGGTCATAATATTGTCAGGCATATCAATATAGCCATTTGAACCATCTAAATAGGCAGCATCACCCGTTAAGGTTACCCCGCCTTTCACTATTCCGTTGCGGGCATTTCCGGACGCATCGGTCACCACCGTTGACCCGGATGCATCATCAAACGGATACCACAGAATTTGTTGAGCCGCAGAGACAGCGGTGGATACAGCTAATACAGAGAAAACGCCTATTAGCGGTTTACATATATGGCTTTTCAGCCATGTATTTTTTTTCATTAAGGTACTTTCAGAACATAAGGTCATGATTTGTATCCTGTGGGTATTTTTTATTTTTGTTGTGCCGGATTACAGCCACATCAGCATAGGCACTCTAATTGCCAAAGCCCACAGAAATTTCTGCTGCATATTTAGACGATTTAATTTTTCTGATTTACAAAATTAATCGATAGGCAGATTGGCTACTTCAGACATACATGAATACCTGCCAGAATGGCAGACAACGCACAATCAGTACTGATGAAATGCAATGAAAATATCATTTCGCTGTGAAATACTGAGCCTGCGTTTTTTCCACTGACATTGCCGGAGCTCCTGAATGGAACCCAAGAAAACTGCATCGAAAACAGATCGAAGCCTGCTTGAACAGGCATTGGTAAAAAGTGCAACATTAACCCGCTGCGCCGTAAACGGTACCGAACCGGACCCCAACCATGTTGTCATGAAAACTGAAGGGGAAGTGGCCATGTTCGACAAAGGTGTCACGATCTGGAAACTGGATGTCAACTCACCCGAAACGCTGATACCAGCCACAACCGACACCCCCTATGTTGAAGTCGAAGCCACCTGGTTAAACACTCAGCAGGCTCTGGAACAGAATGTAGACGTTATTCATGGCGGGAGCGCTAATACGTTTGGCGGAGTAGGTGCATTATTATTGCCTGACGATTTCAGAATTCCCGCGGTCGTTGCGGATAAAGACAATGTTCGTCACTATGATCTGCAATTGCTGGCCAACGATGAGGTGTTCTCACCCTCTTCAAAGGACTATGAAATTGTCATGATGCGCTATGAATACAGTAAGGATTATAAAAAAGATTTTCTGATGCAAACCTATGGTGGCGGTGGTGTTTTTGTAGAAACCCATGACTTTCCACACATCCATATTCCCCTCGATAACAACAGCGGCGGATACATTGTTATCGGAAAACTACTGAGTAATGGCCGCTATCAGTTTACCGCTTTCAACATTCCATTTGGCTACGCACTCTATACACCCTCTTATACCATACATGGCGATGGAACCCTGGTAGGAAAATACGGTATTACAGTCGGAGATTCTGCTTTCGTCTCGGCAAACACAGTATTAATGTATAACAAAAATTCACTCACGATGGCGCTCGATGTCGTTCCGGACTGGCAGGGCTAACAGGTAACATGAAGCTTCGGTGGCATTAACCATAACCACGTATTATGGAATTAAATACCATATTTCATGGGTAATAGGATTTCGTTTATGGTTATACTGCTACCGTTGTTATTCTGCGAGGCAGGTACATGACTACAATCAGTGAAGACAAAGACGGGCTGTACAAAACCCTGCTTGAGTCAACCAAAGCAATCCCCTGGAAACTGAACTGGGTAACCAAAGAGTTTGAATATATTGGTCCGCAGATTGAATCCCTGCTGGGATGGACTCAACATAGTTGGGCAACTGCGCAAGACTGGATTGACCGGATACATCCCGATGAACGGGAGCAGACAGCCAACCTGTGTATCTCGCAATCGGATTTCGGCGTCGACCATGAAGCCGACTACCGCGCACTGACTGCCGATGGTGGCTATGTATGGGTTCGGGATGTGGTACATGTGATTCGGGAAAATGGTGTAACAACCGCACTGGTAGGCTTCATCTTCGACATTTCCGAGCGCAAGAAGATGGAAGATGTCCTGCTTCGTCTGAACAAGCAACTGGAGTCCCTGTCCTTCCACGACTCGCTGACCGGTATTGCCAACCGGCGAATGTACGACCGCGCATTACAGGTCGCATGGACACGGGCGCAGCGCAACCAGGATCCCATCTCATTGGTCATTTTCGATATCGACCAGTTCAAACAGTATAACGATCATTATGGTCATGCAGCGGGTGATAAATGCATCATCGAGGTTGCCGATACCCTCAACAACAGCATCATTCGCACAACGGATCTACTGGCCCGATACGGCGGTGAAGAGTTTGTACTGCTGCTTGCCAACACCGGCAAAAACGAAGCAATCGATATGGCGGAAACCTGCCGGCGGTTAATCGTCAACAAGCGGATTCCCCATGCCTCCTCCACCGTATCGGACTTTATCACCGTGAGTGCCGGGGTTTGCACGATAATCCCAACGGATCATTCTGATCCGATCTCTCTGTTTGAAGCCGCAGATAAAATGCTCTATGCAGCCAAGCAAAAAGGCCGCAACTGCATCGAATATGCAGGACCCAGACTATCTGTCAGCAACAAGCAGGCCAGCACTTAAAAACCTCTCGTGCATGGACGCATTCGAACACACCAAAAGTATCTGATAGCTGAACGACCATCACGACCACACGGATGTCCCGGTCAATCGGCACATATTTTTGCGCATACAAAACATCTGTCCGCCCACAATAGCATCACCAGTCCGTGTAACTCTGCTCGGTTTAGTATTTAAAAATATGTTCGGGTTTGATGACCTGATCCAGGGTTCGAAAAATATCGAAAGAGACTAATTGCATACAGACTCAAAGCACGTCAAAGGCGTTTTTAGATCCCGAAAAATGTACTTATGCTGCACACTACCACCTTCCTTCATGGTCGGATGGCGACTTCTAACCATTCCAATCGATATTGACTAACCAGTCTTCCAGCGAATCCGAAGTGCCCGGTTCACTGGAATCAGCGACGCCTCCTCGCGGAGGGAATTATGGGGCCTCTGAAATTTTCAGAGGTTCCTTATTGATAGTCGACCCAAATCCCCCCCTGATCAGCCGACCGAACACAATTTTCAACCCAACGCACCCCCTCATAACCAGCATCAGCAGTTGGGATACACAACTCATCAATCAAATCTGGATTACCGTTATCCATCGCCTCAATGGCCATGGCAAAGCGGTAATACAGATTGGACCATGCCTCGAAGTAGCCTTCCGGATGACCGCCACCTACCCGATCATCCACCTGCGCTTCCGGATACAGATACCCCATCCCACGCTCAATCACTCGTGCCGGCTCACCCTGTATTTCATAACGCAGCTGATTGGGATGCTCATCCCACCATTCAATGCTGGCTTTGGAACCGACCACCCGCACTTTCTGCTGATGCATCGAACCGGCATTGACCGCCGAAATCCACATGGACGCCATAGCTCCGGTATCATATTCCATCATCACAAAGGCATTGTCCTCCAGCGGCGCACGGGTTTTCACAAAACTCTGGCGCGAGCACAACAACTTTTTAATCTGCAACTGCGGCAACATCACCTCAGACAAATACAGTGGATGGGTGCCAAGATCACCGAGCACATAACTTGGTCCGGCCACCTCCGGATTCACCCGCCAACGGGTACTGGGACTGGCCAGCTCAACGGGCTCGCTGTGAAAGCCATGGGCAAAGCTCATCTGCACAATGCGAATATCACCCAGATCCCCCTGCGCAATCATTGCTCTGGCCTGACGAATCATCTGATGCCCGGCATAACCGTAGGTCACGCAAATCAAACGGTTTTGCTGCGCTGCCAAATCCCGCAACTCTTTCGCTTCCGCCACCGTAAAACACAAGGGTTTCTCGCAGATAACATGCAGACCCGCCAACAACGCTGCCCGGGTAATGGTGTAATGGGTATTATTGGGTGTGGCAATGGTCACCGCTTCAATACCATCGGCTCTTTTGGCCTCCTCGGCAAACATGGTCTGATAATTGGCATAGCAGCGACCTGGGGATACCAGCAGCGTCTCACCAAAAGCCTTCCCGGCCTCAGGGTCAATATCGAATGCGCCGGCCAGCAGTTGAAACGAGTTATCCCGCAAAGCCGCGGATCGATGACTGTAACCAACCTGGGCGCCTCTGCCACCCCCGACCATCCCCCAACGAACGGGCCGGCGTGTTTTGATTTCACCAAAAAGCATAATTCACCTCATAAAAATGAGCCGCTGTAAAAGCCGGGCGGACATCACGTCACCTGCGGGATATATCAGTACCGTACTACGGTGAGTTAACAAACCAACCGCTCCAATTTCGACAAGACTCTGCTGTTATTGTTGTTTGATAAAGAATTTTTATTTCGAAAAATTGGATTTTGAAATATTTAAACTGAAGTCAGGTACTTTAGAAACCCCTGTCCCGAAAATAATTCAATCAGGGGGTGTTTGGCAGGGCTCAAAGCTGACGAGTAACAAATCTGGCAAAGTCATCATAGCAGACCGACGCAGAACCGCTCCCGGTCACCGTCAGCACAGACGGCAGACCGGAAGCTGGAGAAAGCTGTCACTCTCTCCATCGATGACTACTGCTTCAGATAGAAGCGCGCAAAGCCATCATCCATGACACTGTCGAACACCAGATGATCATTGGCCAACGTCTTGGCTTTCGGTGACGTTCTGAACGTCACCCGGGCACTCCCCAGGGTATTAGCAAACTGCCAGTTACCGTCTGCCGCTGGATCGAAAGTCTTCTGAGTCAACAGGTAGTTAGCGATCACATCGCGGTTTTTATCCGGCGCATCGATCACAATGCTCGAACCATCCAAGCCGGGGAAATGACCACCGCCACCAGCACGATAATTATTGGTTGCCACCAGAAACTCGGCATTCATATCAATCGGCTTGCCTTCAAAGGTCAGATTGACGATACGCTCACTACCTGGATTTTGCAGTTCACCCTTACTGCTGTAGCGGGCTGGCTGAGTGACATCGATCTGATAACGAACCCCATCGATCACATCAAAGTTATAGGTAGGGAAATTCTCGTTCACCAAATTCTGATCCACTCCGGCAGCCGGGTCGATCTGGTTGAATTGACCGGCAGACATCTCCAGCCACTCTTTCACTTCAGCTCCGCTCAGCTTCACGACTTTCAGATCATTCGGATAGATGTACAGATCACTGACGTTACGCAAAGCGATATCACCAGCAGGTACATCAGTGTAGTAATCCGCGCCACCGCGACCACCCGCTTTAAACGGTGCCGCTGCCGACAGAACCGGCAGACCTTCATAAGAAGTTCCCTGAATGATTTCCTTCACGTACCAGGTCTGGGCATTGCTGACCACCTGTACCGATGGATCATCCTGTACCAGGGCAAAGAAACTATTGATGTCAGAGGTCGATTCACCGACTTTCTGACGCATGTAGGCAATCGTCCCTTGATGATCAAACTGAACAGCGGTATTGATTTCGCTGGCTGCCTGCACCAATGGAATCACATCACGACCTTCACGCTTGTAAATCGGCCGGGCTTCAGACTTACCATTCACCACATTCCAGCGGCCTTTGTCATTATTCAGAGTCAGATCAACCACTCCGAGATGGCTGCCCCAGAATCCTGGCATAACGGCCGGTACCCCATACACGGTACCTTTATCGGCATCCACCCCCTCGTAATCGGCAAAAGCTTCATCGCCTGGAAACACCAAGTGCGAATGACCGAACAGAATGGCATCGATACCCGGTACTTTGGCCAGATAGTAAGTGGCATTCTCATCCATTCCCTGGCGCGGATTGTTGTACATGCCGCTATGCGGGACCGCGATCACGATGTCGGCACCTTTGGCTTTCATTTCCGGTACAAACTTTTTCGCACTCTCAACGATGTCCCTGGCCACCACCCGACCGGTCAGATTGCTCTGGTCCCAGGTCATGATCTGAGGCGGGACAAAACCGATATACCCGATTTTCAGAAACTGCTCATTGCCATCCGTATCCACTACTTTTTTGGTTTTGATGATATAAGGCTGAAAATAATTCTGATCGTTGTCAGGATTACCATCATGATCATCCACATACACATTGGCATTCACATACGGAAAAGCGGCACCGCTCAAAGCCTTCATCAAAAAATCCAGACCATAATTGAACTCATGGTTACCAATATTGCCGACATCGTAATCCATCAGGTTCATAGCTTTGTAAGCCGGATGTGTTTCCCCAAACCGCAGCACCCTGCCTTTGGCCACATAATCCCCCAGAGGATTGCCCTGAATCAGGTCACCGTTATCCACCAGCACCGAGTTTTCAGCTTCCTTTCGTGCCTGTTTGATTAAGGTATACACTTTTGAAAGGCCCACAGTGTCGCTTTCAGCATCGCGATAGTAGTCATAATTGGTGATATGCATATGGATATCGGTCGTTTCCATCACCCGCAGATTCACCGTCGCGCTGTACGCTGGTGCGGTAATAATGGAAGCAATAGCCAGTGCTAAAACTTTTTTCATGGTGAACTCCAATTTTTCGGTGTTGCTGCATTCGAGGCAGTCTTGGTTGTTATCTGATCAGTTATGGTGCTATTCAACAATTGAAATATGAAAAAAACATGACCAGATGGTCATATTCGCGCCTGAGAGCCATACAGGCAAGGGATATGCCGTGTTATGGTGATTTTGTTCCGGTCAGGCAACAATAGTTTGACCTATACACACCATCTCTCAAACATCTGCTCATCGGTGAACAAACACCATCACCATAAATGCCAAACAGCGATAACTTAAGGTGAAAACTAAAGCGTTACTGTCGTTACAAGGTTTTTGGGCTGCCCTTGTGCATACGCCGCTACATTTTCAAACGCCGTACGGAAATAAAGCTCATAACTGTTGCGTTCCACATAGCCCAGATGCGGCAGAGCCGTGACATTCGGCAAAGACAGCAGCGGCTCGTTCGCCCGTGTTGCCGGCTCAACCTCATACACATCGAGCGCAGCCTGTTTACCCGGATGCGCCAGCATCTCTTCATACACGGCCCCGGTCTCCACCAGATCAGAGCGACTGGTGTTCACAAACAAAGAGTCAGCTTTCATCTGTTGCAGATCGGCCTTGGTCACACAGCCTCTGGTCGCTTCATTCAGACGCAAATGCAGAGTCACAATATCAGCCGTTGAAAAGAACTCTGCTTTTGATCCTGCAGCAGTAAAACCATCCTGCTGAGCAGCCAGGCGTGACGACTCACTGCCCCAAACCAGCACCGTCATCTCAAAAGCTTTGGCATATTGCGCCACCCGTCGACCAATTTTGCCATATCCCCAGATGCCCAAGGTCAACCCGTTCAGTGTCCGGCCCAGTCCGCGTCCACCGGAACACTGCCAGTGATCATCCTGAAGCTGGGCAGCATAGGCCGGAATATGTCTGGATGCCGCCATAATCAATGCCCAGCACAATTCTGCCGGCGCCACCGGAGAGCCCACACCCTCGGCGATATCCACACTATATTTTTGACACACGGATTGATTAAGATGATGGCTGATTTTACCGGTCTGACTGATCAATCGCAGCTTGGGAAGTTTTGATAGCAAAGACTCGGTGATGACCGTACGCTCACGAATCAGCACCAGCGCTTCCACATCGGCCAGCTTTGCCACCAACACTTCTTCCGGATATGTCTCTGTCAAAACCAACACCTCGTGATCGACCAGAAGATCAAAACAATCGAGATTTCTTACCACATCCTGGTAATCATCCAAAATAGCGACTTTCATGGCAGTTTCCTTGGTAATGAGATTATTGAAATCATTTGATAGTGAAAGTATTCGGTGATGTCAGTCGGTTATACCGCACGAATCAGTTGCCAGCATAAGCTCAGACAAAAATGCAGTATACCGATAGCCGTTAAAAAACCCGAATCAGGCGCTGCCGAAGTTGGCTCTAAAGAAGGTCGATCAGAATAGATATGAAATAGAAAAGTACAAAACAAAAAGGCTGGTTTCAAATCAGATTAAAACCAGCCTCTATTACGATAAAACGTTTGTGTATTCATCCTGCAATCAAATCATCTCTCTGATTGCAGGGTGATTCATTATGGTTTCCAGGCAGACACTTTTTTGAAGAACGCCAGAGTTTCATGTTCTGCATCATCCATCTCTTCCTGTGGAAAGTAACTGAGTTTAACAATCACAGTATTGGTATCAGGATCGATATAGACAAACTGTCCCTGCAACCCGATTGCCGAAAATGCGTTTGAACTGCCAATGGTCCACCATTGATAGCCATAACCTCCCATATTCGGATCTTCAGGCAGAACGGAATGAGTCGCCTTCTGAATATAATCGGCACTTACGAAGCGATGACCATTATATTCACCCTTCTGCAACACCATCTGTCCCAACCGGGCCCAGTCCCGCAATGTTGCATTGAAGCCGGCCCCCGTAAACTCACGGCCCTCACCCGGTGCACCATCCATGATGAAAAACCCGTTCTGCTCAGCACCGAGGGGCTCCCAGACTTTTTGAGCAGCGTAGGATGCAACGTTTGACCCATCCAGAACCCGCTCCAGTAACCACCCAAGTACAGCGGTATCAATCGTTTTGTACTCAAATACGGTACCCGGTTCATTTTTGCGTTCGAGATTTTTAGCCATATCCGCAAAACGCGACACATTCTTCACCAGCGCCAGAATATGGTTTCTGGCCGCGGTGCCCGGATTCGCGAAATCGTAGCGCTCTTCATACTTCACTCCCGACGCCATGGACAATATCTGACGAATGGTGACTCCCTTGTAAGCGCCTTCTGACAATTCAGGGATATAGTCGGTGATCGGTGCATCCAGTGATTTGATTCTCCCCTCTTCATGAGCAATGCCAATCAAAATAGAGACGAGTGACTTAGTCATGGACCAACCAATGTGACGGGTTTCAGGACGCATATTATTTAAATAGCGCTCATACACAATGTGGCCATCCTTCATCACCAGCATGGCATTGGTGTAGGTACGATCCAAAAACTCTTCGGCAGTATATGTCTTGCCGTTGAAGGTATAGGTCAGATCCATATCGGATTCAATTTTGGGTAGCACGGAAATGTCACCGGAACGCGCCACCTGACGAGTGGTAAATAAAGTATCCATGCTACGGAATGTCAGGGAATTCACGCTACGGTCCAACATATTCCAACGCAGATTTTGTACAGCGACAGGGACCTCAGACTCAGGCCCCACATTTGCAACCAACGGATCAATCACATTCTCAGCAGTAGATTGAAACGCCAGCAAAGAGCCGGACAATATACCTAATAACAGAGTTTTTTTAGGGAAGCTTCTTATGTTCATTTATGTTCCTCAAGATGGCTTTTAATAATTGTATTGTCGTGAATGAGCGTCCACTCAGATTCCACGGATGCCAGGATCAACACCATGTTTGCCATTTTTCGCCTGCCTGTCATATCCCATACAGGATAATGACAGGCATCAATAGGTAGGAGGAACCGTGCTTGCAAAAACCGAAGACCAGAGCCTACGTACCAACTCCGGCTGCCGGTTAATATTCATTTTGGAAAAAATACTCTTCAGCTGAATTCTCGCCGTGCCAATACTCACCCCTTTTTGATCCGCATATTCAGCCAGTGTCTGTCCCTCAGCCAAGGCAACGGCAATGCTCGACTCCGCTGGCGTCAGATCATACAAATGCTGAACTTCGGTGGGGTTAAGAGGCGCCTGATCCTGCCCTCGGAGATACACCACAACATGCCGTATACGCTTCAAACCAGGCTCAGCATCATCATTGGCCAACTCCGGCACCGGTGCCAGCATGAACTCTATCGGGCCTGAGGTGGTGGTATTAATCGTCGTAATATGCCGGGTATGCATGGTCTTCATAGCCAGCATTTCACTCATACTTCCAGAGAAGAAGCTCTTGTCTCTGGGTTTTGCGAAGTGTAACTGTTGGTTATGAAGCATCAACGCATCGGAATGGGCAATCAAATGCTGCGCTGCCTCATTGTGCCAGGTGACATTGGCGTATTGATCCAACACGATAATTCCGGCCCGCAAATGGTTGAGAACATTTTCGAGCATCTTATTTTGCCCACTGAGCTGACGAAAACTCTGCATCAACTGAACTGCCTGAGACAAGTGCGGTGCCAGCGAATGCAGAAACTGCTCTATGTCCTGACCGTATGGTCGTTCATCGTCACGGTGGCGATGAACAATAAGGCTTAAAAAGGTTCTGTCCGATATTTCGATATCCATCATAATGCCGGTATTCAAACCGGCACACGCCAGTCGTTCCACAAAGCGATTGTATTTCGGGCAACTCGAAGAAAACACATCTTCATCCCGGAGTATTTGCAGGGGGGAACGCAATTCGATCTGTAAACGGGGGTTTTCGCTGTTATTCACCCATTTATCATGCAGCTTGGCATGCTGAAGAGAAAACGAATCCCTGGCCCCCCAAATCAGTTCGCAGTAACCGGAATTATGTTTTCTGAAAACCTGCAACGCGACACTGGTCACATCCATATGATCTCTGATGGTATCCAGCGTTTCCACCCAGGCCCCGGGCGACATAACCCCGCGATAAATATCAGCAAATAGCTGATTGTCTTGTAGTGATTGCATACAAAATCCCCGCTATTCTTATTTTTATATGCCAAGTTCACCGATGAAAACCGCATCTCTCCACAACTGCAGTGAATCTCAGGTCAAACCTTTGGCAATAGGTTTCCAGCTTTTTATGGCAGAAAAATTGCTGTTTATTTCAAGGTAAACAGGTGATTAACAACCTTACCCCAAGGCCGCCTACTCGTATATGAAGACGCTACGAACAACATATCGCACACAAAACAAAGGTATCATCTTCGTCCGCAAGCATCTAAAATCCGAGAAATCACAGATTCCGATAAACAGATATTTTCCGAATAACCATTCCCGGTCAGCGTCAAAACCCTATTATTTTTCAGAAAGCCCCCGGCAAGTGCTGAACGATTGTTCTTTTTATAGATGCCGTGAGCAATCTTGTTGTGCCCTTTCTCAATGACTGCCCGTCACAATTGATTACATAGCCCGCAAGACCTTATTGACCATAAATCACGCAAAATGCAATCTCAAAACCGACCGTTCACTGTCTAGTAACACTCCTCCAGAAAGTCCGTTGTACCAGCTAACGCGATATCAAACAATACCAACCATATTTATGACCGTAATTGTTTTTAACTATGGAAATTCGCCGGATGATGGCAAGTCGAGGATACCTCCCTCGCAGGCGCTGACAGACCGGACCGGATTAATGATTTCCGGCAACAGCTCTGTGACGGTGGCCACAAATATTCACGGGGTAATTAATATAAGTGGCCTGAGTCATGAGGGCTTCTGATACAGACTCACCATCAATGCGATACTAGTCCGCAATCTCTCCGGTCATCACAAAACCACACCGAAAATACAGTCTTTTAGCTGGCAGGTTGTTGGATAACACTTGCAGATCGAGCCAATCGATCCATGGGTTACCACGACAAAAATTAAACGCCGTATTCACCAGTCTTGTACCAACACCCGGTGACAACAGAGTTCATCGCCCTAACGGCGCAAATCCATATGACTCATAATTTGGCCGTCGGCACTTTTCGCCAGCCACAACTTGCGCTAATCGGCAGACTCATACTCGATATCGATGCCCTTTTGAAACTTCTCGCAAGCCTCTGGTCGCGGAGTACTCTGGCACCTTAAGACCGGTTGGAACAATAGGGTCTGTTGGGTGCTGTTATTCTGTAGTTGACGCTCCGGGTATTCCAGAAAAGGCGGTAAACCAGCATTATCTGCCAGTACGATATTCATATGATGCTTCTGAGGTTGTTCTTTGGGTACGCATTATTGGACGTCCATTCAGCCAGAGCAGCCAGACTTGAAGAGCAGGGTTAACACGTATGACACCGGTACGTTAGAATTTGTCGCCGACATTATGCAAATGCCACAGATAGATTTTATCAAACCCATAACACCAGACTTCACCGCCCAAGCACCGATATACAGATATTTTCCGTCTTTCATCGCTTTGGCGGTTATGTATCAAGGCAAGGAGCCACACAAGGCTCCGATGATGGAAATCGCAGTGGCCCGGTATTACGAAAACACGCTCGGTATCGGTACATCGCCCAGATCAAAATCAGATACGACATCAGTACCCATTAGTCCCAAGTGCTCGCGAAGAGCCGCCATCATATGTAACACATTCAGTCGAGTGCCGTTGCTATCGTGCTTTCCTGTGACAAAGTTGATAGGTTGCTCACCATAACTGTCACTGGTTTCACCAAAAACACGTCCGCCCAAACCAGAACTTTTCGGATGCAACACCATCATCCCAGTGGTCGTGCCATGGTCTTTGCCTCCATCCGCATTGTATTTGCCGGCTCGACCGATATCAGAAGCCACCACGACAGTGGTTTGTTCTTCAATTCCAAAAAATTTTAATGCTTCCATAAGAGTATGGATTCCCTCAACCAGATCTCCCATCTGGCTGAACTGACGATCATTATTATAATGTGTATCAAATCCCGGCCAGGTCAGAGAAGCACAACAGGACGTACCCGTGGCAAAACTGGCCGCAGTGATCCGCGCCTGAAGTTTCAAAGAGGCTGCCCGATCACTATACCAATCAGGGTTGAAACCATTGCCACTGTTCAAACTATTGAGATTCTGCTGCAGAGGCAAAAACATGTTGACCTGCAGCCGCTCCGCTAACAACTGCTCCATCTTTTTCGCATATAAAGGAAATCCGCCAGCGCTGTTTTCCTTCATGATCTGTCGCTCAAGCCGTGCCAGATGTTTTTGAATAATCATCTGATAAACAGCATCGTCCTGACCCAGAGCTGGATCGGCCATCTGATCAATTAAACTGCCATCGCCCAACAAAGCCTTGGTAACATCCAGTTCGGCAGTATAATCCGCACCACCGTACGCGCTTCCAAACGTCAAATAAGCCAACGGTAAGCCTGAACCATAGGCAGCGCCATATAGAGCACTTAAACTCGGATAGTTCCCGGCTGAGCCGCTGAGCTTAAGACGTGAGCCCACAGAATGGCTGACAGTCATGGCATTTAACCCGCGAATAATGGTCAACTGATCATCATACGTGGTAAAAAATTTCTGATACTGATCGGCAACCCGTGCCTGAATATCACTGCCAACACTACCCGGTACCGCACTCCAGCGAATACCGTTCGGAGTAACGAGGGTATCATCCAGGTCCACATTGTTTACCCCCTTGGCCTGCCCTTTAGGGTCAAACAGACTCGTGGTATCCCAACCGCCATCTGCACCGATCGTTACCAGAAACTGGTTAGTACCACCAGCACCTGCGGCATAACCTTTACGGGTGATCACGGGCAGGCAGCCAACAGCCAGTCCGGAAAGAGCCAATAATTTTATAAAGTCACGTCTGTTCATAATGCGGTCCAATTCTGAATAAGCTGATGAATCATGTTGTTACTGTGAATAAGGCAATCAGTCATGTAAAAACTTTGCGTCCAGCAGCAGATAATTCATCACCGCCATCCAGGGCTTGATCGTATAGAAAGTGTCGTTCTTAATTTGCCTGGACGGTTCCAGCCAAATACGATACTGACCTCTTTGCTTCTCATACTCGCGGTTAACGATCGCCTGGCATTCGCTGTCCAGACTGGAGTTACCGGCATCCCGGTAATATTCATAGGCGGTCAAAAACAGGTCATATGTTTCATTGATTTCATCACTGTCCACACTCAGGGTTTCACCTACCAACCAGTCATGCAGATAAACGATATTGTTTTTAATCTTTGCTATTTCCGCCTCACTTTCCGGCTGGTCAGTGATCAAAACGTCAGGAAAAAGCACTCGATCCTGTACATCTTTGCGAAAATCATTGGTTACCGATTGACATGCCATTTCAGCAGCCATACGTTCCGAAAAGGCCTCTGATACACCGTTGATATTTGTCAGTCGCGTGGTATAAGCATCCGAATCAATCCCCCCATACAATACCTGCACTGAAGAGTTTTTCAGGACCGCCCAATTCAGATTGGTCGAGCTGTATATTTTGCGTGCCAGCATTTCCGGTGTAAGCAGACGGATGGAACGGACCTCATCCTCTCCCTCTCCCTCTCCCTCTCCGGATTGGGTGATACCATTAATACGATAATCATCAAGCTTGATCAGCGCCAAAACCAAATCGTTAATATAGTTGGTTTCAACGCCACTCGCAGAGAACTGGTCGTATATCGAACGAAAATACTCTGGGTTGTCATACTCACCCAATAAACCGTTATAGAGCGTGCGAATAATGGCACTGGTATAGTATCGTTTCTGAGCGACCACCTGCTTTGCCATCCATTGCAATGGGTCTACACCTTCCGGAGCATCCTGTGCAATACCGTCGATATTGAAGCCTGCCGGCAACATGCCCTCATAGTTCCAGAAATTGGAATCATATACCTGTTGTTCCTGAGTCCGCTCATGATAAATACTGGAATAAGAGAAATGCTCACGATCTGGCCAGTAAGTTCCATCGTTGAGCCAATGACGGAAGGAAGATGCGATCGGATCCATTACAACGTGACAAGCGGTACAATTGGGATCTTCCATAATGGGGTTATCGAACCCCTCACTCTCAATCGCATCCACCTGACTGGCCCCTATATCGATGTCGAGAAAAAACTTGAGCACCTTGGACGCACGCAAACGATTACGGTTACCACTGTTGGTTGGATAACGCTCCAGAAACATTTCTGATGTTAAAACGCCCGCCATCGGTAATGGATCGGTTTCGTCTACCTGATAAGTCAACAATGGAGGGTTTTTACTGGTGGCACCATTAATTTTTTTCGGCAATATGGCTGGTTGAAAATCATTAAAATCATAAAAATACAGATTATCTCCCGATGCCGGTTCCCGACCAGAGCTGGCCAGATTTTCATCCGTGTATTTGTATTCATTGCAGAAAAAAGACTTCGTCGTTTCTCCATCGTACTTCACATATTTGAAGTCATCACCGGTAAACAGGCTGCCATCCAGTTTGCGACCATGTATTTTATCGCGCTGGGTATAATAATTTACCATACGATAGTTCGCAGTCAGGATCTGTTCGATATCGAGATCGTTCATGGCAATATAACGGATTAACTCCAACGGCTCTTGGGAGAAAGACCAGTTAACCAGCTTGGTATAACAGCGGGTATCAAAATAAATATTACGCTCAAGGTAAGGGCTGGATGTGTTTTCCAAACCAGACGTGCTGGAGTAATTGGAATAATTGATCATGGAGCTGGCATTACCTACATATTTGTTGGTAAACAGAAGATCATTGAATGTGGTTTTCAGCCATACACCAAACTCAAATTCGGTCATCATTTCACGAACAACCTGATCAAAACCCGCCTCCGTCTCCGCGAGTGCATATTCAGCATCGGTAGGACGACGGTTAATGACGGTGGTAGAAAACCTGCGAAGCGTCTCCGGCAATGTCAGTATCGTATATTCCAGTTTCTGAGTTGAACTATCCGCGGTTTGCGTACTGAAATTATTCATAATATATCCAGCAACATCTTCCGCACAGGTACCAGTACAGGCACTTACAGATGCGATGGGCATGGTATCATTGATGACCTGTGTTAATTTCTTATACGAAGAACAGTTCTGGCAGCCTAATAAAGGTCCACCAACACCACCCGTGCCTTTATTGCCATGACACCCTGCACACATAGATTGATAGAGAGATTCGCCAGACCTTAGATCTGCCTCAATATAGGAGGCCGTATCAGTCGTTACGGTATCAATGTTACCCGTACTGCCTGATTCCCTGTCCGCCGGATTTGCAGACATATTACAGCCCGTTAGAAACAGCACGCAGGCACATATAATGGTTGATAAAAATATTCTCATAGACACCTTTTCAAATTTTACAATAGTCCTGTCGGTATGCCGGTTCCAGGCACAGCCTACAGCCATTTATTTTTATCATGAATATTCAAATAAAGTCGTGGGACAAAAAACTGGCAAAAACGGGGGAAAACAACGTGAAATAAATGATTGACTCAAGATTGCAACTCCTTAGCAAACAGCTTAAAAAGATCAAAATCTGTTAACAATTCTTACTGATAACATCAGTTTCAACATGCTCTTTCAATGCAATCTGAAAATCTGCATGACTGATCCACCACATCCGAAAACCAGACATTAATCTTAAACATTTTAATATTCATAATTTATGTTACTTTTCGCTGACAGGCCAAGTACTAAATGTCCACTTATTAAAATATAGTGACCTACTTAACAAACAGCCTGAAGATACAGAAAAAAAAAAGACCATAAACGTTTAAAACTGACTATTTGGAGCAACATACTCTTCACCCAAAACCGGTCTTCCTGTTTTTTTGCCCTGTATACCAGACAAATATCCAAAGGCTCGCCCCCACAACACATTTCATCGGTAGATGTTGTCAAAACACCCGGATAAACCAGCACAAATCAACACAACAGGACAATAGCGATACATTTCGAATAATTTAAATATGACAATGCAGCTCATACTGATACAAAACGATAACGTTCATGCGCGCTTAGCTTCTAAGGCATTGAAAGCTGAACCAGGGAATTTCAATCATCTGATGGCTCAAGGGCAAGATAGAGATTTCAAAAAAATAGACGTCATTTGACGGGTGATGCGCATCTATCCGCTCAAACCGCCTCAATATTTTTGTGCAATTGCGTTTGAACGACATTGATATATTTATAAGGCGTCAGCAGGCAGACATCGCCCCCTTAGTTTGCAGCCTGCACTGGCATCCGGATAGAGATCATCAATCTGCAACGCCGAGCCGGTCGCGGGTTACCTGGGTAGTGTCGCTTGTGTCATAAAGGTTTCTGATACAGACTCACCATCAATGCGATAATAATCCGCAATTTCTCCAGTAATCACAAAACCACACCGCAAATACAGTTGTTTGGCTGGTAGATTGTTGGATAACACCTGCAGATCAAGCCAATCAACAAATTGGTTATCACGACAAAAATCTAACACCGTATTCACCAGTTTAGTACCAACGCCCTGCTGACGATAGTTGTGATCAACGCCCATACCCAATAACACCCGGTGACGACAGAGTTCATCGCCGTAGTGGCGCAAATCCACATGACCCATAATTTGGCCGTCGGCACTTTTCGCCAGCCACAATTTGCGCCAATCGGCAGACTCGTACACGGCATTGATGCCCTTTTGAAACTTCTCGCGAGTCTCTGGCGGCAGAGTATTCTGGTACCTTGAGACGGGTTGGAACAACGGAGTCTGTTGGGTGCCGTTATCCTGTAGTTGACGCTCCAGGTATTCCAGAAAAGGCGATAAATCGGCTCTATCCGCCAGCACTATATTCATATGATTCGTCTGAGGTCGTTGTTTGGGTGCGTATCATACATTGCTTAGCGAAGCCTACGACACTTATGCCAGCCGGACAGAGCAGAAGCCGGAGCGTTTTCTCCCATGCCAGATTTGCCATCGTGCCAGGGCTTTGAGCCCTCGACGGCAAGCGCCATCCCCTTTACTCACCCCCGGCATCGGGTTAATGTACGGCCGCGCTGGCAAAATCCAGCGCCGGGACTTCTCAACCCCGAAAACCTACAGGCGGTCCAGAGCACAGATTTTTTCTGCGCTTCTGGCACCGACGCTTTGGCGTGCCCATTTGTTTTGGCAGGCCGGGCGGGCCAGCTTCGGCTGGGCCGTCTCCTGTAGGACGGTGTTGAGAACCCGTTTCGGCCTGCCCCCAACAGCTCTCAACCTGCTGGGGGTAGAAAGTATTCCTACAGGAACTCTATCTATGTCTGAAATCCGCCTTTCTGAAGTTCAATCTCTCGCGCTGTATCGGCGCAATTATCTCTCTGCGGTTGATTTTGCCGGCCAGCCACTGGTATTGCTGGATATCCATGCCTTTGGTTTATCTGATCAATCGACTGACGTGGCAACCCAGGTCAGTTCGATACTGGCCTATGTGCAACGGTTGTTGTCGGTGCATGAAGAACTGGAACTATTTGAGCTGGACCGGGACGCAGCAAAAGGCCTGACTGTGATTCTGAATCTGTGCCGTACCTTGCTCACCCTGCCGGGAGATCTGACGCCACAGGCGCATCGATAGGCTGCCGGAGCAGTTTTTCAGTGAGTGCTCACTCACCGGCAAATATCGGCATAGGCCAGGGATGGTCGAGGCGTTCATGAGTGTATCCAACAAACCCGTTTGAGTTGTTGCCGCACTCGCAGATTCAAGGAATCAGGCCGCACCCTCGTGCTATTCAATCGCTATAACTGTTCTGTCAGCAAATAGCAGATCTATGCTTCGTCCGGCGAAGCCGGCCACACACCATTTATGGCAGCTGTGCGATGGCGGCATTAAGGTAAGTACTCACTCAACAGGAAACACCGCCGCTGATCTTTTCTTATCTCAGCCTGGCCCTCTCAGGCTGATTGCTTTATGAACAATCTAAAAAAGCGATCAGAAAGATCGATTTTATTCAATTTATCAAATCACCACTGACTCGTAATATGCCTCCCAACGCTGGCACACAAGATCAGCATAGTTAAACCACAAGAGGAAAATGTTTACATGTCTATTATCAACAAAGAAATCCCCGAATTTTCAGTTCAGGCGTTCCACAATGGTGAATTCAAAACCATCACTTCTGAAGATGTGAAAGGCAGCTGGGCCATTTTCATTTTCTATCCTGCGGAT